>NZ_JBJPHT010000003.1:0-154025 GCF_052939475.1 Phormidesmis sp. 146-20 | reverse complement strand
AGAGCCGTTTACGGAGTCGCATTTAGCCCAGATGGGAAGATGATCGTCGCTGCCCGAAAGTTGATCGCCACGCTGAAAGGGCATCAAGGAGAGGTCTTTGGCGTAAGTTTCAGTCCCGATGGAAGAACAATTGCCTCGGCTAGCTTTGATCGCACGGTCAAACTCTGGAAACGGGATGGCACACTGCTCAAAACCCTCCCCGGACACCAAAATACTGTCTCAGAGGCAGTTTTCAGCCCGGACGGAAGGATGATTGCCTCGGCTAGCTTGGATGGCACCGTCAAACTCTGGAAACGGGATGGATCGCCTCTTAGGACACTGCAAGAAGAAGAAGGTAGAGCCGTTTACGGAGTCGCATTTAGCCCAGATGGGAAGATGATCGTCGCTGCCCATGCTAACAAAACCTTGACGCTGTGGAAACGAGACGGCACCAAAGCTGCAACCTTAGTCGGACACAGTAGCTATGTGAATGGCGTAAGTTTCAGCCCCGATGGAAGGACGATCGCCTCAGCCAGTCAAGACCAAACCGTGAGACTGTGGCACCCGACTAACTCCCTGATGAGCATTTTTGTGGGCCACACGGCAGAGGTGAAAAGCGTCAGCTTTAGCCCAGATAGAAAACTAATTGCATCTGCCAGCATCGACAGCACGGTGAGACTCTGGCAACCCAACGGCAACTTGGTCAAAACGCTTACCGGACACCGTGATCAAGTTTATGCAGTCAGCTTTAGTCGCGATGGGCAAAAACTGGCATCGGCAGGCGCAGACAGCACGGTGAAACTGTGGAAGCGAGATGGAACGCTGATTACAACCCTTAAAGGGCACCAGGGTAGCATTAATAGTGTTAGCTTTAGTCCCGATGGTACGGTTCCTTCGGAGTTGCGCGGAGCGCTAATCGCCTCTGCCAGCGTTGACAAAACCGTTAAACTCTGGAAACCCGACGGCACCTCAAAGACCCTTGCTGGACACACCGATACAGTGTTTGGTGTCAGCTTCAGACCCAATGGACAACTCATTGCCTCTGCCAGTGGTGACAAAACCATCAAACTCTGGAAACCCGACGGCAGCTTGGTTAACACTCTGCAAGGACACACGGCCAGCGTCCGAAGCGTGAGTTTCAGTCCCGATGGACAACTGATTGCTTCCGCCAGTTCAGACTGGACAGTGAAACTCTGGAAGCTAGACGGCACCCTGGTCAAAACCCTGAGCGGACATTCCAACACTGTCAATGATGTGAGTTTTAGTCCCGACGGGCAACTAATTGCTTCTGCCAGCGACGATCGCACCGTGCGACTCTGGAAACCAGACGGCAGCTTGGTGGCGATTCTCACAGGCTACGAAGATAGTGTGTTTGGCTTAAGTTTCAGTTCTGATAGCAAAACGCTGGCAACCTCAAGCGACGATCGCCGAGTTACCCTGTGGAATCTAGAAAAACTGAACCTGGATGCCCTACTGACCCAAAGTTGCGATTGGCTACGTGACTATTTAACGACGAATGTGAAAGCAAACCAGGACGATCGCCAGTTCTGCAATTCCCTTCCTCGATCCAAACGCTGAATTCTCAGAGACCTCGCTAGAATGATAATCTCAATAACCTGGGATTCAATCAGAAGGTGAGTGATGAGTGATCAGCAAAATTTGTCAGAAATCAATCCACTAGTGCCGCCTCCTGTCGAGCCATACAAATCGAGCTTGTGGGAGGAAATTGGCATGGGATGGGCATTTGTTGTCTTTGTGTGGCGCGTCTCCAGTCGAATTAGAGGCAGTTGGAATCGCCTTCGTTTTGTAGTTGGGCTAATCTTTTGGAAGCCTTTTTTACCCAACGATCGCTAACTCATTCTTGAAAAAATCCCATGTATTACGACCCACATCAATTTGACTTTGTTCATCAACTCGAAGCCAATTGGCACACCATTAAAACCGAATTAACTCAACTCGACCCCAAAGATTTTATTCCCTATCCCGAAAAGTATCTACTGCAAAAGAAGACAGGCTGGGATATTTTTGGCATGTATTTTCTGGGAGTCAAAATTGATATTAATTGTGAACTTTGTCCCAAGACAGCCCAACTGATCGAATCCGTTCCTGGTATGATGACCGCAGGGTTTTCTCGATTGGCAGCAAGGGCCCACATTGTTCCGCATTCGGGCAAACCGAGTAATGTATTGCGCTGTCACTTGGGATTGTCTGTTCCTGAAAAATGCGCTCTGAGAGTCGCGTCCGACATTGAGCAATGGCAAAATGGTCAATGTCTGGTTTTTGACGACACCTCAGAACATGAAGCCTGGAACTTGAGCGATCGTCCCAGAGATATCTTATTACTTGATTTCAAAATTCCCCCCGGTTTCCAGATCATTCGCTAGTTCTCATCTTCTCCCTTTGAATGAAAGATCTTGACCCAATTCTTATCTTGAAGTTTCCCAAAATATGGAAGTTGGGGGGCAGAAATCTCATTCACGAAGCGAAAGAACTCCATCAAATTGACTTCGATTTGATAAAAAATGCTACTGCGATCGCACTCAATTTCCGCATTGGGCACTCAAAAATCTGGGAAATCGCTGGGAACTGTTGAAGCATTCCTTTATACGGTTAGACGATCGCCAAAATGGTGAGTTGATGACTCCAACGGGGTATCACTAGCTTTATCCCCATCCTTGCGATCGACTAGCCTAACCTCAGTCTGGGGATTGTCCTACTTAGTCAAAACTATGTCTGAAGCACTACTCAAAGACCGCGACTATACGATCGTCGTTGCCAAAACTAGCTCCGATTTGTTGCAGAAACCACCCGGATATGAGCAACGCTGGTCAAATGCTCACGACGCGATCCTGACGCTTGCCCAAAAATGCGAAACCTTTGACCCAGATGGACTGACGCTTTACCTATCCGATCGCCGTCAGTCTGAGCAGTTCAAATCCTACAAACACGTCAAATCCAGTCAAATTACAGAAATTTTTGAGGCGCACTATCCCCCCGCCACGATCGACCTGCTAAAAGTTTTGCAAACCATTTTGCACGAATTTTTCATCCGCAAAGCTGCCCAGCAGACCAAGCCCAACGGTGAAATGATTTTGATCTTGATCGACGGCGAACCGAGCGATCGTATGGCTATTTCTCGCCTCCTGATCCAGACGGCCAACCAGCTTGACCACGATACTGAATTGGGAATTGGCTTTATTCAACTGGGCGACGATCTGATCGCGAGAGGCTTTTTGGCGGCTCTGGATGACAACCTTAAATCAACAGGTGCAAAATTTGACATTGTGCATACTCAGGTGATCACCGACCTCCAATCCCACTCGCTGACTGAGTTTCTGCAAGACGTTCTGAGCGACTAAACGCTGAAATGGCAACAACCTGATAAGCTGTAAGCGGATACGACCCACCTCAAATGTATGGCTTAATTTTTATGGAGTGGCACACATCAGATGCCCAGAGTTTAGCAATTATCGATCGTGAGATTGGCGACCATGCGTTCTCACCCGCAGAGTATGAAATTGTGCGACGGGTGATCTATGCCACGGCTGACTTTGAGTACAAATCGCTGATTCGATTTTCAGAGTTAGCGTTGCAGTCGGGAGCGGCCGCGCTGGCCGCCAGGACGACGATCGTCGTTGATGTCCCAATGGTGCAAGTCGGCATCACCAGCAACATTCAAAACACCTTTGCTAATCCGATTTATTGCAGCATGGAGGCGCTGACCCGTCCTCAAAAAGAAAAAACTCGCGCCGCCTGGGGCATCGAAACGTTGGCAAGACGCTACCCAGAAGGCATTTTTGTCATCGGTCAGGCTCAAACTGCACTCTCTGCCCTGGTCGAACTGATCGAAGCCGAAGAAATCAAACCCGCGCTGGTGATCGGGACTCCTTCTGGATTTGTCGATGTCGATGTTGCAAAAGCTCGCCTCAACGATTCGCTCATTCCCCACATTCGAACCGAAGGGCGCAAAGGTAGTGCAGTCGTGGCAGCAGCGATCGTCAATGGATTGGTTGATTTAGCGTGGCAGGCATACGGCCGAGAAAGCAACGGAGTTGGTTAGGATCTACAGATTAAATGAGAATAAAACTGACCTTCGCAGGTTAAACCGCTTTTCTAGTCTGCCGATCGCCGACGAGATAAATTACCAGGTCGTCTCTTTTGACCACTCGGCTTTCGCGAACTTCCTCGCACAGTCCTTCTGGGCGCATCCTCAAAGTCAGCATTCGATCGTCGGCGCGGTTCAGTCAAATCGTCTGCCTCAAAGCCATAATCTTCTCGCTCCAGCCGCCGACTCACCGCTTCAAACTCATCTCGCCGCAGGTAAGGATAGTCACTCACCCACACGCCGTTGCGCGGCAAAAACACGTCTGTAACTCTGGCAATTTTGCTCAAGTCCGATCGGTTCGACAAAATCATCAACTCAGCAGTGTCACCGGGTGCGATCGCCTGATGTTCTCGCTTGAGCGGAGCTTGAATTCGCGTGGCAAACCCTGTCTCATCCACCACTTCAACATTGATTTTGCGCTCTCGGTTCTCGACGATTACCAGATCCCCGGTATTGTTTACGTTCTCTTCTTGACCAATCAACTCATCTGAGATGTACACATCCGCCACTTCGCCCCGCAAAAATCCCGCAAACTTGTAGCGACGGTAGGCAATATTTCGCAAACTCGCCTCCAAAACGGGACTCCACAGCCAATAGGTCATGGCAAACAGCCCTAAAAAAAAGCGAACTCCACTCAACCAGTCGATCGGCAGCAGCCAGCCAATAAATAGAATGCAAGCCAGCGCAGAGATCGAAATCAACACTCGCCTCAAAAAGCTAGGAAACTTACCCCAGGCGTGTTTGTACTGGGCACCTGTCGCAACGACCGGGATGAGTTGCTCAAACTTTTGACGACTTAAAGGAATCAGCATGAGTGCGAATTATAGAACCTGACCACAACATTAGCCTAATCCCATTTTGGAGTCTAAATTTCAAAATGGGCAGCAATCGGTCAAAGGTGAGCGATCGTCTCCCAATTTCTGCCTTCAGACTTGAGGCTTTCCTTGACTCGTGAAGAGCGAAATTTTACCGATTCTTAGCCTTTTGCCGAATCCAAATGCTCGCAAAGTCGAGTACTTTTCGTGAGGGGCCGTCAGGGATTGTCATCGAAAATGGGATCAAATCTGAGGAACGCGCTCAGAAAGAACTAAGCAACTAGGGGGCAACTAAGTTTGTTTAGGTTTTTCAAAAGAAAAGCGTCCTTACAGGTAGTCTGCCTGATCCTGGGGGCTTTTAGGGGTCAGGCAATTTTTTGTCTATTTGTGTGGCGATTAATTACTTATTTGTCCATTGTTAACTATTTGCTTATTCAAATTGCGACATCGTGAGGCTTACAGGCATTTTCAATTTCTCCCACCTTAAGTCGCAAACGATTTGCAGAACTTTGGGGTCTGTCCATCCGTTGATGTAAAGGAAGATGATCTTGGTGACAAAAAGAAGCCCCAAAGTTTCGAGGGGTTTTTGAAGGCATAGCAAAGCTTGAGTTTTAGAACAGGGGTTTCAAATTTGTCAATCACTACGATAGTCATTCCATAGTCAAGCTCAACTTTAGTTCAATGCAGCAGCGCCATGTGGAGGACTTTGAGGGCATTTGACGAGACATCCTGCATGAATTGGGACAGGGCGACGACTTTTGGAGTTGGGCAATGAAAAAGCGATGATCTGTTTCTGACGTTGCCTTTTCAGCAAAGCTGTTCGCTTTGAAGCTTATGCGATCGCATTTGAAGGACTGACTCAAGGGTTGATATGGCTCGAAACTCAGCGACCAAACTGGTGATCTGCTAGACATTCTAGACAACCCCACGGTTCTGGAAGAAATTGTTCGCCTCGAATCACTGCCATATTCGGACTACCAATCACCTAGCATTTGTTCCGCGAGTTTCGTGCTAAGTGCGATGAGATGGGTGCGTTTCCAAATTAATTGAGTTGCCTAACCGTTTTTTGCATAGTGGTGGAGCGCGATCATGCCAAACACGACCCAAAATCCTCCGGTTGCACTTTCCCGCAATCCAGCTTGCGCTCATCGATCAATCGAGTTTGTATGCAGAACGAATGGCTTCTGAGAATAACTCATCTACGATCGAACTCATGAATGACAAGGAACAACGGCATCGCTGATCGTTCCAATCAAAATTAGATGAATGATAGAAATTTGATGTGGCTGTAAATCGTTTCATCGGAATCACTGGATTGGGTTCAAGGTGGATCTGCGATCGTGCAACTAAACTGTCGGTACATCATTTGATGGTTACAAAGGAGACTGTGTATGAAATTGCTACCGATGTTTGTTGCCGCCTTAAACACATTGGCGGTTTCTCCAGGATTTACATACTCGGCGTTTGCCCTTCACCCAGTCCCAAGCTTCTAATGGAAATATGCGAATTCGACTGAAGTGGGAGAACGGTGACACAACAGACGTGGAAATCGGTCAGGATACTGTGAGGGCTTGGAAAACCATCTTTAAGCCAAACGTTTGACTTAGGGCAATGCGAACGACAACAGTTTTCGACCACTAGAATGTTTTTGCGACACAACTGTCTTTTGTAGTTTTGACCAAGCTGCCGATATGCAGACGGGTTAGCGTTTCAAGATTTTGTTGAGCTTATCGATGCGATCGCATGAATTTGAACTTTTGTAACAGTTGTAGGGAAATATCACCCGATGTCGAGATAGATGTAAATAAGGGCTGAAGTTAGTGTAAAACTTTTCAGAAGTTTTGAGAAAAAGCACGCTCAGAGATGCATAAACCAGACGGTTCAACGTGAGAAGTAACAACGGACTGACATCTACTGTTATGAGGTCATGCTTATGCCAGACATCACTGCCTTAATTGACGAAAATTTAGAGCGGATGCAAGTGCTTTCTCAAGAAGCAGACACCGCCTTGAGCGAAGTGAATCAGCTAGAACAGCTTGCAACTGGCTTAGTGGAAAACCTCGCTGAGAAAGAACAAGCAGTGTTCTCAGGGTTTGAAACGATCGGCAATCAGCTAGTGGAGTTGGATCAGAAGCTAGAGACGGAGCTACAAACGACGAAAGAAGATCTCGGTGAGCTACGACAAAAGGCGGAAGGACTTGAGGATCAGCTTGAACAATTTGCCAATCAGGTTCAAACTCAGTTGGGCGACTTAAAAAGCCGCGCAGAAGAAATGCTGACGGAGGTTGAGTCGAAAGCAGGGGAGATTCAACAAGATTTGGATCAGTTGACTCAACAGGCGCAAGGATTTGAAGTGGATGTAGATGGTTTAGAAGATGAGGCGGTTCAGGGTGTTGAGGAATTGGGGAACACCGTTGAAACCGCTAAAAACGAATTTGAAGGTCGTAGAACTAACTTAATGGAAGGATTTAACTCGCTCTCGCAAGAAGTGGGCGAAAAGCTGCAAACCCTACAGCAGGATTTTGACCATCTAGTGCAAGAAAGCAGCACTCAACTAAGCCAGATAGATACAGCGCTAACCACGTCTGCTAATGAGGCGATGACTGCAATTCAAGAGAAGTTTAACGAGATTGGCGGCGAAATTACGACTTCTGCCCAGAAGTTAGCGACGGCTCTTGCCAACACGGGTGAGACGGGAACTGACGACTGTGAGCGTATGAATGACAAGTTTGGGGAAGTGATCGATCGCGCTGGTGATGCAGTTTCTGTGATTCAAGAAATCGTGCCCGTGTTGGAAGCCGTTGAAGAAGAACTCGGTTAACCCTTTAGTTTGAAAGGAGATGAGGGATGTCAGAAGTTGTAGAGCTTAATCAGAACGTTGAGGAAACTGTTGAGAGTTTGGAGCGATTGTCGGGTGTGCTTGAGCAAGTCTCCACACAGTTAAAAGATGCGTGTTCGGAGGTGGAATCGGAGAGCAATGCCCTAAGTCAGGGGAATGAAATCGACGCTCATCTGGATGCGCTAGAGCAGAGTTTGCAGCAGGCAGAGGACACGCTAGAAGGGGCAGAGTCGGAAGTTATTCAAGAGTTGGATGAGTGGCAGCAAGCGGTGACGGAAGCTACGAATGGATTGGAGGAAGCGGGAGGAGCGATCGACGAACTCCAAGAGGGGTTTCAAGAAGTGGCAAATGCTATCCCAGAATTTGAGGCAGAAGCCGCTGAAGTAGAACAAGCACTGGCTCAGACAGCAGATGCAATTAGTCAACTAGAGGATGCGCTGACCCAATCGATCGAGGAGACACGACAGGCGTTTCAAACCCTGGATCAGGGGCTTGCGGAGTTTCAGCAGCAAGTTGAGCCATTGTCAGAGTTGGACAGCGATCTGGACGAATTAGTGACTGATATTACTGAAACTCATCGGGAGGAAATTGAAACAGGCTTCAGTGAACTCAGTGAAGATCTGCGTCAAGAGCAAGCCAGCGAAATTCAAACAACGGCTGATAGTTGCGAAACCAGTCTGAGAGAACAGTTTGAAGCGTTCAGCAAAGAAGCCGAAGAATTAGCTGATCAGTACGAACAGGATGTTTCAGAGGTGATTTCTGACCTTGCGGATGAGTGCGAGAACGAGTATGAAACCAGGATTGAAGAGGCTGTGAATGATGTTGCAGACAGTGCAACTGATGAACTAATCAGCGAAGTAAACGAAGCTAATACTTCATTTGAGGATGGCTTGTCCGTCGCGAATGAGATCAAACCGATCGTTCATGACATCGTTACGGCTGGAAACGTTTTGGTGGCTGCCGATGAAATGGTTAAAGAAATGGTTGGTTAAGCGATCGTCCCTCTAAATTGAGCACGAATGATTCTCTGATTCAAATTTGTTCATTGCATTAAGGAAAATTTCAATCATGAGTGCAACAGATTTAATGGCTCGGATTGAGCAAGCAAGAAGTGGCTATCAGAAAGCCAAAGAAATGTTAGGAGAAACCAGAGATTTTCCCGATGTTGGAGAGGGTCTTGAGAATGCCCAGAATAATATAGTTGGTGAGGTGTTCGATGAGTTTGGTGATCCGTTCGATGAGGTTGGTGATGCGTTAGAGAATGTTGGTGAGGTGCTCGATGAGGTTGGCGATGTGTTAGATGGTGTTGGTGAGGTGTTAGATGATATTGGTGAGGTGTTCGATGAGGTTGGTTTAGGTGGTGTTGGTGATGAGTTTGATTTTGCTGGTGAGGCGTTTGATGCGGCTGGTGAGGTGTTAGATGATACTGGTGAGGTGTTAGATGATGTTGGTGAGGTGTTTGATTCTGAGGGCGGAATACCAGCACCACGACCTGGAGATCCAGAACCAGCAGACGGAGTTCGAGTGCCAGGGCTAGATAGTGCATACTATGGGTCTTCTCCTCCAGGTCAAGGCAATGCCGCCGATACAGCATATGACGAACGAGTTACTGGCAGTAGGCCAGGTTTGGGTGTCTACCTAGAAAATCCTACAGCACCATCGGGCAAAACAGAGTTTGATTGGATAGAGTATGCACCAAATGGTGAAATAACGCTTCTAGACGCTAAAAACGCAGGTGAAAACAGCATCTATAACTCAGAGTTCGGGCGAGAAATACGAGCTGTACCCCAAGCACAACGGCAAATTACCGCAATAGAACACAGTGGTATTGACCGTGAAGATGTACAAATAGAGTGGCGTGTGGCTAGTGAAGAAACAGCGCAGGCACTACAGGAGACTTTCCGTGATCGAGGTATAGATATTACTGTTGTTCATAAACCCTAATTTGCAAGGTGGAAAAAATGGTTGATTACATTGTCAGAATCCTTTCCTTTTGCCCTCAACAAGTGGATGTAGTCAAATCAGTGCTAGCTTGCCCTGAGGTAAACAGATTAGTTTTTCCAGCAGTACTTTACACTGGAAATGATAGTACTATTCCACTAGATTCCGCTGATCAACTTAATATCGAATCAGTGTATGAAGAACTTTTCAGGAGGTCGAATGCACCAACAGTAGAAAAGCTTGATGATGATCAAACCCTTGTTGTCATTCGCTTGTGTGGAAAAAACGATATTGAGTTTTCTAGCACTATTCACTTAGTACAAACCCCTACACCCAATGTTATCAACTTAAAATTTTCAAGCAAACATTTACAGTCCGAGACTCTTACGCTTTCAAGTCTCAAGGAATTGCTTTCTGAGCTTATCTCAGTTTTTCAAGCTGATCATGCCTCTATCTATGATCGTAAATCCATTCATCGATCAAAACATCCTAAGTATCTTAGAACAGCCGACTTCAGATCTTACCCGATTGAAATGGAATGGATTACCTATTTTGGTTCACAAATGATTGAACTTCTAGGACGTGAACGATTTACAAACTTACACACATGCGTAGAAAAATATGATTTGCACGGAGGAACTATGGCGATTCTTCAGGAAGATCCATTTGACGAGGATAATCCTCAGCATCAGGAACGTCGAATTCAGGCAGAACGCGAGCTTCACTTGAGCTAGTAGGGTGGCAGTGCCAACCTTACTACAAAACTTCCGTGTCAGAAAGCAAACTATCGAGTTTAGAACACGACGATTTCATCTCAGAACAAGAATCTTTCCGTCCAGAAGTCAAAGTAAGGTAATCAAATATGAGTGACACAACGAATTCATTAGAACAACTAGCCACAGATGTGCCAGAGAAAATGAATCTCTTGGTTCAGAACTATCGGCAGTTCAGGAAGAAGTGGACGGACTGGAAACCCATCTGGATGAGATGAACGACAAAGTAGCAGATCTGCTGAGTCAAGTTAAAACGTCGTTAGGTAGAAGCTGTACAAATTCGTGGGTTCATGTTGATTAAAGAGGAAATCTGAATTATGAACGCAGATGATTTGATGACTCGCATCAACGAAGCTAAAAATAAACTTCAATCTGCGAAAGATTCGCTGCCCAGACCTGGAGATTCTCAGATTATCGAAGGTTCTCAAGTCATCAATGAGCTTAATTATTCACGATCTGATGAAGCTCTTCTCCGTATGCATCAAGAGATGATCAGCAATCTTGATGATATCGATAAAATGCGTTTTTTTAATAGTTTGAGTGGGACAGGAATATCACTCCCTGCACTAGCAGAATTTGCTTATCGAGTTAGATCCGGTGGAGAGTGGGATCACAAACCAATGTTGAGAGATGAGCTAGGGCTGAATCCAGATAAAAAACCTGGAACTACCGGGGATGAGGATTGGTATTTTCCCATCGAAGGCAACAGTCAAGATGAATATAACTATGACATCTGGTCTAATATTCACTATGGATATGTTGGTAGAGCCGCAGGTTTTTCTCCCATTGAGTTAAGAGGGGGAGCAGACCTTGCAGACGGAGGTCGGATGCCATCTGATGACTTAAGTGTGCGAATTGGGATGGAATTGTGGGAAAAACATGGTTCCAATTTAACTGAGGATCAGTTACGTCAAGCAATCATTGACCACACAGACGAGTACAAGCAACTTCAGACTGAAGAAAATACTGCTGTTATCACGCCTGACGATGAGAAATGGAACGGAGAATAGGTAAGCGGATGAAATTGAACGAATTACCTCTAGTTGCACTTGCCAAGGGGACGATTTTCGAGACTAGCATTTCTAATCATTGATCGAGAGGAGATTATTATGAGCGATACAACCAGTTCGTTAGAACAACTAGCCACAGATGTGCCAGAGAAAATGAACCTCTTGGTTCAAGAACTATCGGCAGTTCAGGAAGAGGTAGATGGACTGGAAACCCATCTGGATGATATGAACGACAAAGTAGCAGATCTGCTGAGTCAGGTTGAAACGGCGTTAGATGGCTTGCAAACAGAATTGTCGAATCAACGATCGCAACTCACTGAAGAAGTGTCATCGCTAGACGGTGAATTTGAATCTTTGAAGAGTGAAGTTTCCGCAGCACAGGATGAGTTAGCAACAGAGCTTCAAGAAGCGCAAGGAAAGCTGACAGAACTCAAGGGAAATCTAGAAGAGGGGCAAAATTCCATTGGAACATCGGGGCAAAATGCTTTAACGATGCTGAGTCAGGCACAGGGCAAAGTGCAATCTAGCCAAGAACAGTTGGATGGTGTCGTGGATGCGATCGCTCAAGAAATTCAAGAAGTCCAACAGGGCATCGAAACCGCAAAAACTACGCTCACCACTCAAGTTAGTCAGCTTACAGACGAACTCGATCAGGCACAGAAAGAAATAGACAGTAAAGTTCAGGAAGTAGTGGATGCCTTTACCGACATCGAAGAACTAGATACGCAACTGACGGATATTCAGGACAAAGCAGTAAAGACGGAACTGGATGGATTGTTAGACACCGCTAACCAAGAAGTTGAGACTCTGAAATCAACAGTTGAAAGCGCGATCGACCCTGTTGTAGAAGCCATTCGCGGATTAAGTGATGATCTGTCGGATGTTGAGGGAGAGATTTCGTCAAAGCGTGAGGAGTTAGATGCTCAGTTTGACGAACTCAAAGAACTCATTGAACCACTGCAAAAGGGTGTCGATGATGCCCGTGAACTAGCAGATAAATTTGCGCTTCCGTGGGCATAGCGTTTGAGGCGAGAACCCTATCAGTTATTAGGAGACACGATCGATGGCAGATTTTCAAAGTGCGGCAGCGGAAACAACCGGAAAGTTGTCTGCTTTACTCGATGAAGTAGACCAAACTCATAGCCAGTTGCAAAACACGAAAACAGAACTCACAAACTTCAAACAGCAGCTTGAGGAAGCCTGGGCTAAGTTTAGTGATCAGGCACAATCACTTCTAGAACAAGTCACCACCAGCAAAAGCGAACTCACTGCCGAAGCGGATTCTGTCGAGCAAACGATCGCGCAACTCAAGCAAAAGATCGACACCGTTCAGCAAGAATTAGTGCAGGAGTTGGAGGATACAAAAGGAGCGATCGCTGCCGTTGATGACAAATTGAATGAACTAACTCCTGAGTTAGAAGGAGACTTACAAGAGGCTGAGGGCGCACTGAACCACCTCGACGAAAAAGACATTGGCACTGAGTTAGAACAGGCAGTCACACAAACCTTACAAGAGCTTCAAACGGTTAATAGCGACCTACAAGGATTTCAAACTGAACTCGACCAACAGACCGAATCTTTTGAGGGAGTTGTTTCAGATCAAGCTGTTCCGGCAATTACCAATAGTGTTACTGGTTTAGCTGATCATTTGGATGGCATCGTGGATCAGTTCAACGAGCAAATCCGGGCAGTGGGAGATGGTATTGAACAGTCCATGCAGAGGTTAATGGAGCAAGTTGGGCAGGGGCAGGAAACCCTGTTTGATCAGCTTGAAGACAATGCTCAACAGCTAGAAGAACTCATGGGTAAGCTAAACAGTGCCGTTGAGACTGCTAGTTCCAGTGTTGTGGATGCTGGTCGAACTTTAGTAGACGGTACAGAATTAACGAATGACAACTGCAAAACAGCCATTCAGTTGTTGTCAGACGCTAAGGAATCGCTGGAAAAACTTTAGAGTTTGTCGATCGCCAAAAATGACTTCACCTCGATCGCTAAAGGGATCGCCATCATGAACCACACAATTTCTCACCACCCTCATTCACCTGTTGAAAACGCTCAAGCACTACTTCGGATTTTGCCGTTCTCTTGTCTTCTATGGGGACTGAGTGCAGCAAGTTTCACTCCAGCCGCAGTTAGTCAAGAACAGTCAGAAAACAAACCTATTGAGATCAATGCTTCTGACTACCTTCGGACTCCAGAGCTGCTTAGAAAGCTCAGACAAGAGTTTGGCGATCGCGCCGACTCCAACCCTTCAGATCAGACAGAGTTTGGGACTTATCGTTTAGGTGCTGGAGACGCTATTTCTGTCAACATTTCGCCACGCGGAAAAGACTACAACTTTAATGCAACCTTAGATTGGGCTGGGAATATTTCAGCGCCCTTAGTTGGACTTCTATCTTTAAAAGATCTGACTCTAGAGCAAGCTCAGGAAAAGATTCGGACTAGTTTAGCAGAGTATCTGGTCAATCCTCAAGTTGGATTAGTTTTAGCCACTACCAGACCTGTCAAAGTGATGGTTACGGGTGAAGTTGTAAAGCCTGGGTTTTATCCTCTACAAGATCCTCGACTCCCGGCTGCCTTAATTGAAGCGGGTGGCACGACTCGGCTTGCTGATTTGAGAACAGTACAGGTGAGACGACGATCGGGAGACAAAGCCTCACAAGAGCAGCAAATCGACCTCTACACACCTCTGCTCAAAGGCAGCGAATTACCCGATCTGCGGTTAGTCGATGGCGATGTCGTTGCAATCTCCGCCTTAGCTCCTGAAAAAGCGAACGAGTACGATCGCAACCTAGTTGCAGGGGCAAATGTGGCCCAAAAAGAAATTACCGTTCGGGTATTGGACTATTCCAGTGGAGTGAATCGAGTCCGTTTACCCAACGGCAGCGATTTCGTGGATGCACTAACCTCAATTAAGCCAAATCTCAAAGATACCAACTTGAAAAAAGTGAGTTTGATTCGGTTTGATCAAGCAAAAGGGAGAGCGATCGAAATCAAAATTAACGCCAGAGACGCTTTGAAGGGCAATTCCTCTCAGAATCCGATATTAGAAAACAATGATGTGATTGTGATCAACCGCAATCTGATTTCCAAGATCAATCATTTTCTCAATCAAGTAACACAACCCTTTAAAGATACTTTGGGGTTTCTATTGTTCTTTGACACCGCAGGTGAGGGTGTTAACAAAGTGTTTGGCTCTGAAAAATAAGCCCGTCGAAACCAGGGATAAATCTATGAATGTTCATCTGTTTCTGAAGCGCTACTTCGCCGCATTGAATCAGTATAAGTGGGCAGGACTGGCTTCTTTTGCTTCTATTTCAGTCGCGACTGGAGTCCTGACTGCATTGCTGCCTGAGACTAAAACGACCTATGTTGCTCACGGAGAATTGGTGTATACCCCCGTTGTTGAAGCCGCTTCACCGGGAACGCCCCCACCCGCCCAAGCGTCGCCTCCCAGCCCTGAATCCTTGATGTCAGATCAACTACTACAACGCACCTCTGACACCTTGACCGAACCCGCGACCCCTAGCGGATATCTCGAAGCGATCGCACCCAATACCCTACGGAATCGCCTCAAGTTAGAGAAAGACCCCAAACAAGAAAATCGATTTTTAGTTCAGTATTCAGATAACGACGCACAGCAAGCAAAACTGGCGGTTGAATCATTTATTAAGACAGTAAGCAATCAAAGCCTTGCAGACAAACGGGGAGATGTTGATGCCTCTCTCAAACTATTGGAAAAACGCAAGCGATTGCTGACGAGTGATTTGCGCGTCGCTGAAGAGAAGCTGAGGGAATTTGGCAGACAGGAGAAGCCCGCAGTTCAAGCAGCAGTAGACGGAAGTTTAGTTTCTGCGATCACCAACATTCAACAGCAACAGCGCCAGCTTCGTCAGCAGCTCGAAGGAACAGATGCAGAAATTAACAGCATTCAGAATCAACTCGGAATGACTCCAGCGCAAGCTTATGTTGCTTCAGCGTTGAGTGCAGATCCGACGATCGCCAACTCAACCGCAAAACTCGCCGAAATTGAATCACAAATCAAACTACAGCAGCGAGAACTTCTACCCAAGCATCCGGATATGGTTGCGCTCCAACAACAACAGCAAGTGATTGAAGCTCAACGTCAGCAAAGAATTGCAGAAATTGCAGGCAACAATCAGAATCGTTCTCCAATTCAAACGGTTGCACTTCTCAGGGTGAGTAGTTTGGACAAGGCGCGACAAGATTTGGCGAATAAGCTAGTCAACCTGCAAACCCAGCGAAATCGTTTGTCACAAGAATTAGATATTCTTAGTCGATCGGAGCCAGAACTACGACAGAACTACACAGACGGAACGGAACTCAAACTAGAATTAGAAAAACTCACCAGAGACGTTGCTCGCGATCGAGAAGCCTTTGATCAGACAGAAAAGCAACTGGCCGCTGCCGAACTAAAAAAGGCGGAAACCAGAAGCGATTGGGTGAATGAAGGCTCACCACAGGTTAAGGAGGTATCCAATCAGTTTTTGAGCCGTCCTGTCATCTGGTTGGCGGGTGGTGTGTTGGGGGTCTTTGTGGCGGGCGTGACGGTGCTGCTGTGGGATGTCCTGCGAGATAAACTGTTACTTCCAGAGGAAGTTCAAGCAATTTTGCGACAGCGGGTGTCCTTCTTGGGCGTTTTGCCTCGTATTCCCAAGCCAGCCAAGCAATCCCTCGTTCTCATCAAGACGGACTCACCCTACTTAGAGGATTATGAGTTACTTCGCAGCAGCTTACATCGCCATAGCCGCAATCAGCCTCTTAAGATTGTTGTTTTGTCTAGCACTCAAAATAGCGAAGGGAAAACAACCAGCGCTTACAATTTAGCGATCGCCTCCGCGAGAGCCGGAAAGAAAACGTTGCTGGTGGAAGCCAATCTTCGAGCCGCTTCACAAACGCATACTTTGGGAGTTTCTGCTTATCAGGGCGAAGAGTCTGGTTCTCTAGTAGAGGGGATGCAGATTGACCGAATTCAGCCAGTGCCTGATGTTAAAAACCTGTTTGTTCTACCTAGTCCTGGTTGTGCAGAGCAGGTAACAGAAGTTTTAGAATCTAGTCAGACACAGCAATTGTTAAAGCAGTCACGAGATGAATTTGATTTTGTAGTGATCGACGCAACGACTTTACGCTTTAGTGATGCTCTTCTGATCGAACCTTTCACCGATGGACTAGTTCTGATTACTCGACCGGGTTACACCGATCGCAATAGCTTCAAAGTGGTGATTGAGAAATTAACAGACAGTGACATTAAGCTACTTGGCGTGGTGATGAATCATGTTGCCACCTCAACAAAGTACGCGCACTTGCTATCGCTATAAACTGCGGAGACTCTCGATTCTCAGGTGAAGATCAACATGCTGGACAAGATCATTCACGCCCAATACGAAATCATCAAACCGTTAGGCTCAGGGGCATTTGGGCAAACCTATTTGGCTAAGAATCTAGCGCTACCTGATGAACCTGTGTGCGTCGTCAAACAACTAAAGCCACAAAGTGCTGATCCTGCATTATTTAAGGTCGCAAAAGCATTGTTCGATCGAGAAGTAGAAACCCTTCGCCAAATTGGTCATCACGATCGCATTCCTCAAGTTCTGGACAACTTTGAAGCGGATCACGAATTCTACCTGGTGCAGGAGTACATCGAAGGAAGAACATTGAGAGAAGAACTTGATAGCCAAATGCTTTGGAATGAAAGCCAGGCGATTTTGTTTCTGCAAGAAATCCTTCAAATTTTAGACTTTGTTCATACCCAGGGGATCGTTCATCGTGATGTTAAACCAGAAAACATCATCCGCAGACTTCAAGACCAGGCATTGTTTCTAATTGATTTTGGAGCGGTCAAACAGTTATGGCGCGATCGAGCGCAGACCTCTTCAACGATCGTTCATAGTCGTGGGTACACACCTCCAGAACAACTAGCTGGCATCCCAGAACCAAACAGCGATATCTATGCACTGGGCATGACTTGTATTGAGACATTAACTGGAGTCAAACCAGAATCACTAACACAGCTTAGAAGTTCCAGAACTCAACAAATCATTTGGACTGAACGTTTAAGTATTCGACCTGAGTTTAAGTCCATCCTTGAGAAGATGGTATGTATTGATTCTCGACATCGCTATGTAAGTGCTAACAGTGCCCTACAGGATTTAGAATTGCTGAAGCAAGCTGGTTCCACTCACTACACACCGACAGAAATCGGCATCTCTAGCAAAGAGAGTATAGAGCCAACATCACAAGCTTATACTCCCACAGAGTTGAGGATTAACCAGTCCACAGACGTTTATTTATACAATACAGAGGAAGAATTCGACCAGCAGCTAGAATCAGACATCCTTCAACCTTCGGAACCTCAGTCGAAGAAATTAAACTCTAAAGAATTATTGCTGGAACTAAGTGAGTGCTTCCAGAATGGACAAAAATCAACACCATTGAGAAAGGCAGTTGATATTACTCGTCAGTCGTTAAGAAAGGAGCGGAGCATCTGGTCTGGACTTCTAGTATTTACGCTAATCGGGTTATCGGTCTTCTCCACTTTCATCTACAAAAACAGCTACAAAGCCTCTCCGGTTCCAGATGCGTTGAATCGTGAAGAAAACAACACAGCGCCATTAGCGACTCTCAAAGAACAAGGTAATTTTCAAGAACACCCGTCATCTATAAAATCACTAAACTTTGCCCTCAGTGGAAAGACGCTGATTTCTAGTAGTGAAGGAGGATTGATTAAGCTTCGAGATTTGCAGAGCCAGTCCATCAAGATCTTAACTCAAACTCAAAGTCAGATTTTAGCAGTCTCTAGTAGCGCTGATGGAAAAACTCTAGCGATCGCAACTGAAAACAAACAAATCGAAATCTGGAACTTGAACAATCATCAAAAGCTAAATCAAATCTCAACTCAGCAACTTACCTGGTCACTTGCACTCAGCCACGATGGTCAACTTTTAGCCGAGAGTGGATTGGGGACTGTCAAGTTGTGGAATTATTCCCAACCAAAGCAATTGAAAAAGCCTCAATCCTATGAGAGTTCTCAACCGATTCAAGCGATCGCCTTCAACCCTGCTGCCGAAATTTTGGCTGGGGGAAATGCAGAGGGCACTGTCAAAATTTCTAACCTTGCATTCAACACATCGCGCCGCTTTCACAAGCACTCAAAAGCGGTGAACACGGTTGCGATCGAGGCTAACGGTGTAGTTCTATTTACGGGTAGCGAAGATGATACGATTCGCCTCTGGAATTTGTATGCGCTGAATGAACACACACTGCCTGTTATCCAAGCTGATTTGAGTGGCGTGAAGGCGATCGCCAGTAGTCCGACTGAAAAGATAATTGCAGCAGGCGGCTCTTATGGCACAGTTAAGCTTTGGAACTGGCAAACAGGTCAGTTGATCGCGAATCTTTCAAATCATTCAACAGAAGTCACAGCATTGGCGTTTAGCCCAGATGGTCAACTGTTGGCTGTGGGGGATGTAGACGGAAAGATTGTACTTTACGCCTTGAAGTAACTGCTCATTTTTTAGTTAGGATTCTGAACAGTATGGCTACTAGAAATAATCAGCTACTCACTTTCATCCAAGACCTAAAGCAGCTAATCGCTGATGATGTATGTCAGGATCAGTTTTTTCAGCAGATTAATCAAGACTTGGATGAAATGACCAGTGAGCTAGGCTCAGAAAAATTAGCTGTTCATATTCTAAGCGCTGATTCAAATTTGGCAAATTCGTTTTATCATCTGTTGAACTCTGGTCAAGGTCTAGAAAAGAGCTATCAGGTTCAGCTATACAAATTACCAAAATCCTTACCACTAGAACAGAAGCCTGTGTCATCAGCCTTTCTAGTCCTTCAAGAACTAAGAGAGGATATAGAAGAGATTAAACAAACTCGCTATGAGCTTTTAGCCGAAGGAGCCGTGATTGTTGGGCGTAAACCTGGATGCACGATCTCTATTCCAGACCAGTACACCCGTGTCAGTGGTCAACATTTGAAATTACAGTGTTTCCCAGCGATCGATCTTAACTCTAGTCCTGAATGGCAAGTTCAAAACTGCGATGGGTGTAAAAATGGTACTTACCTGAATGGCGAACAGCTTGTAGAAAGTCAAATTCTAAAATCTGGCGATCGACTGGTTTTAGGAGATGAATTACTAGGTTCTAAAAGTCCCCAACTCATTTTTGAGGATCAACCTACTTCAGATGACCCTTTCGCAAAGTTCGATGAGGATCAGAGGCTCAAGAAGTTAGTAAACTGCGATATTCTATTTCTGATCGTTGATTCTCAGATTGATTCTCACTGTGACCCTTTAGAAGAAAAAGTATTGCAATTAGCAAGTACATCGTTAGTCAATCGAGCTTTTCTGGTAGTTCTATCACACGAGTCGATCGAGGTTTTTCGAGTAACTCAAGAGGCTCATACTTCTACAAGTTTAGAAGATCTGCATCAGTACATGGCTTCTACTGGCGAAAAGCAGAGTTATTTAATCAAAATTCAACGTGTCTTATTTCAGATCGTCTCAAGTGTTGATAACATTAACCAATTTCTTTTGGGTAAGCAAGCAAAAATTAAGCAAGAAATTGAGAAAGTTGAAACTCAGCAATCTCAGGAACGGAAAAAAGCTCCCGTAGAAGATACTTCCTTTCTGCTAAAGACAATTAATGAACAAAAAGCAAGCTTGCTGAGAGCGATCGAGTCCTCACTAGCTCACTCAAAACAGGATTTACTAGACGATTCATTGTCCAATAGTATTTTGCAAAAAACTCAGGAACTTATAGATGAATTGGAGGCGCAAATCGTCAAGCAAGGCGGAAAGAAATATCTAGAACTGAGAGCTAAAGACTTTGAGGCGAACGTAAATGATTTCATCGTACATGGTTGCGAGAATGAACTTCTGAATTGGGCTGGTGAGGAATGGAGAAAGATTTGCCAGGAGTACGGTAACGGTGGTTTAGAAGGCTTAGTCAGAAGCTCAAATACGACTCTAAAACCGATTTGTAAGAGGAATAAAAACACCTTTACTTTGAGAGTCAAGCCTAAAATTGAACTTGAAGGAGTTTTTAAAGCTCCTCTTAGAAGAATTCCGGTCAGAATTGAATATCATGAAGATCCGATATGGCTTTATTTCATTAAGAAGATTAGAAGTTCTGTCTTTCAAGTCATGGGGATTCTATTTCTTCTCAGTTTTTTGGGTCTTAGCAGAACCAGTTTTATCAAAAGCGTCAACAAACAGGTTTCTAGTTCTATTTTTCTATCCATTCTTGTCGCTGGAGCTAGTCTTTGGTTAATTTATAACTTATATAAAGGTTATCAAAAAGATAAGAAATTTGAGATTCGTAAATCATCAGAAAAAGTCAAGCAGGAGTTAAAGAATTATTACTATAAAGTCGTCAAAAATCGTTTTGTTGAGAAGCTCTCACAAGCCTTAGAAGCTTCTTTGAAGCAGGAACTAAGCAGATTTGAGGAAGCCATTAAGCTCTTCTTAACTACTGCTATGAGCGACGGTATTCTCGAAGTGAGAAGCAATCAAGTAGATCTTGGAAGCCCTCTAAAGAACTATAAGGATCAGGCTAAAAAATTAGAAGGAAAATTAAAAAATTTTCAAAGAGTTAAGGACAAACTTCAAAAGCTTCAGTCGAGCAGCTAAATTTAAGCGATCGCTTCCTGGTGCAATGAGCAAGTAATGACCTTGACACTCCCCGATTTCGTTCGTCACCGTGATGATGTCTAAACTGAGGGCATTCATGGCACGGACGTTAACGCATTTGCGTCCAGACGGGGACGGCATGAACACCCAGACAAAGCACCGACCCGACACATTTCCTGCTGCGCCATCTTGTCGAGAGTGCTACTTTTGCAGGGACAAACCCAACTTTGCACCGTTTCATGCCGATACGTTTAAGAAAAGCACGCACTTGATTGGGACTGTGACGAATTCCCGTCAGTTCCTCGCGCTTGGCTTGCGCTTGCGGCAGATGCGCTTTAACCAAATGGCTAGGTATTCAGGCAGGAAGCCTATTGTATTAGTTGGATCAAACATCGTTCAGGGAAAAGGCTTAGGAATTATCAGTTTGTAATCCTTGAAATCCTAAATCTCCCTGCACAGCCACTTTATCTGGGATATTGCCTACCAGGTCTTCTGAAAGGCTTAGTCATCGTAAAGTAACCTTGATCATACTTCTACGATCAAGTGAACACAATTGTAAAAGTGGGTTAGATCATTTAAGCTGCTGTAGAGATAAAGTCGTGAAAAAATTATGGAGTCTAAGGATCTCATTGAATCGACAAAGCAATCAGCAAGTGTAAAACTCAAAAATAAACCTCTCGCGAATCAGCAAACGGCTCTGCAAAAAATCTTGTGGGCAGCTCGAACTCGGATTTTGCTCTGGTATGTTGCGATTTTGGTCTTCATTTTTCTCGCTTCGATTCCAGCATTTCGGCAACTTCTGTCTGCTCAAATTGACCAACGGGTGCGTCAAGATTTGAGTGAGAAAGTGGATGTTTTCAAAAGTTTAATGAGTGGAGAATTGCTAGATGAAGGGACTGTCGAATTAGATGATCCAGAGCTTGCACGACAAGATCAGCGATTCAAACAACCTTATTCTAAAGAGGAGTTGGCTGGCTTTTTTGATGCTTACTTAGCCCGTCAAATTCCCGAAGATGAAATCTATATTCTTACTTTTGTAGAGGGCAAATTCTACAAATCCAGTCCAAGGGCAAGACCTGAAGTTCTTAAGCGCGATTCAGTTTTGATGCAACGCTGGGCGCAGCAAACTCAACCTGCTCAAGGCAAACATTTCACAAATGATGCGGCGATCGGAGATGTCCTTTACATTCTTGAACCTGTGAAAGTAGGCGGGAAAAGTCTGGGAGTACTCGTGGTTGCACATACGACTGCGGGAGAGCAAGCAGAAGCGATCGAAGCCGTTGGAGTCATCATCAAGGTCATCGCAGGCGTGCTTTTGGTTGCATTGGTTTTAGCTTGGTTTGCATCAGAACGGGTGTTAGCTCCTTTACGATCGCTGAGTGATGCAACTCGTTTGATTGGTGAAGCAGACCTCAATCAACGGCTAGAAGTGCAGGGAACAGGGCAGCTTGCAGACTTGGGACATTCTTTTAATGAAATGATGGATCGACTGGAATCGGCGTTTATAAGCCAGCGAAATTTTATTAATGATGCTGGGCATGAGCTACGAACGCCAATCACGATCATTCAAGGGCACCTAGAGCTGATGGGAGATGATCCGATCGAGCAACAAGAAACCTTGACGATCGTGATGGATGAGTTGGAGCGGATGACTCGGTTTGTCAATGACTTAATTTTGCTGGCTAAGTCAGAGCATCCTGATTTTTTGCAGCCTGAAACCGTTGAATTAGCGTCATTTGCTGAAGAACTGTTGGTAAAGGCGCAAGCATTAGCAGATCGGAGATGGATGCTGGAAGGCACAGTAAAGGGTCAAGGCTTTTTCGATCGACAGCGAATCACTCAGTCAGTGATGAATCTGGCACAGAACGCTACACAATTTACACAGGTTGGTGAGACGATCTCAATTGGCTTGGCGATCAGTAAAGGAAAGCTCCACTTCTGGGTGCGCGATACGGGTGAGGGGATTGCTCCCCATGATCAGCCTCGCATCTTTGATCGATTTGCGCGGGCTGCAAATAGTCGGCGACGATCAGAAGGGGCCGGATTGGGGTTGTCGATCGTAAAATCAATTGTAGAGGCACATGGGGGAGAAGTATCGGTTCGTAGCCAGATCGGTCAGGGTTCGACTTTTTCGATCGTGATTCCGCTTCAAGTCAGGAGTAAAGATCAATGATGCAAATTCTGATTGCAGAAGATGAGCCAAGAATTGCCGCATTTGTTGAGAAAGGTCTGCGCTCAAATGGCTTTACAACGACGATCGCGACGACTGGGAGTGATGTCCTCAACATGGTTATGGGCAACGAATTTGATTTGTTGATTTTGGATCTGGGGTTGCCTGAGAAAGATGGATTAGAAGTACTAGAAGAACTGCGGGGTCAGGGTTCTCAGATTCCAATCGTGATTTTGACAGCGCGAGATGACATTCAGGATAAAGTCTCAGGGCTGGAAGGTGGCGCAGATGACTATATGACGAAGCCTTTCCGATTTGAAGAGTTACTCGCAAGAGTTCGATTGAGATTGCGAACCCGGTCAACTATACCTGTTCAAGAAGAACTAATGTTGAGCGCGGGGGATGTGGTGTTAGATCTGCGAACTCGTAAAGCGACAGTAGGAAATAAAACGATCGAACTACCTGCACGTGAGTTTACTTTAGCAGAGATGTTCTTTCGCCATCCGGGTCAGGTTTTGAGCCGTCAGCAGTTGCTCGATCGAGTTTGGGGGTATGACTATGATCCAGGGTCGAATGTTGTTGATGTCTATGTCGGCTATTTACGTAGAAAGCTAGGCAGTACATTGTTGGAGACTGTCCGAGGAATGGGCTACAGACTAAAATTATGAGAATTTTCTCATCTAGATTTCATCTTATTCTCATCTAAAGTTTTCATAGTGTGGCCTGCGGTTAAGTGACAGATAGCTGAGAGGTGCTAACTTATAGGTCAAGGTTTTCTTAACCTTTGGAGCCTGTGTCGTACCTTAGAATTGGCTTGTCTTCTGGTGGGTACGACCTCATACTACATGTGTCAGAATGTGTCAGATCTTGATTGCTGAAGACGAAGCGCGGCTTGCTGCGTTCATTGAAAAAGGGCTGAGAAGAAAAGGGTTTATGACTGCGATCGCTCAAGATGGATTGCAAACGATTGAAATAATACAAGCTCAGAAAATCGATTTGCTGCTCTTGGATTTGGGATTGCCATTGATGGATGGTATGACTGTTTTACAAGAGCTTCGGGATCAAGGAGCGAAGATTCCAATTATTGTCGTCACTGCGCGAGCAGATGAACGTGAAAAGTTAGCAGCGTTACAAGCCGGGGCGAATGAGTTTATTACTAAGCCGTTTCGCTTTAACGATTTGCTGGCAACTGTTCAGTCTTGTCTAAATCTCGATTAGTAGAAATCACAGGTCAGCTTTTTCGTTTAAACAATACTAACGTTGCTAAAGTTGTGTATAATTTGATCGATACGACAGTTCAAAAAAGTAAGAGCACCGATGCGGCGTTTGTGCCAGCTTCAGGCTTCCAGCGTTGAGATGCTTGAGTTTTGGGGTGCGATTGTAATTTGAACTGCTGATCCTCTATTCATATTAGTAGCGTCTCTTTTAGGGCAACGTCTAAGCTGCTCTAGTCTAAGATGTCTAGATTTTAGGAGCTATGAAAAGACGTTCCAATCATGAAATCAACCCAGCAATTTGGCAATCAATCACATTACATCAGTTACAGGTTTTTGAAGTAGCTGCGCGGCATCGGAGCTTTACTCGTGCTGCGGAAGAGTTAAATCTCAGACAGCCAACAATATCCATACAAATCAAGCATCTGTCTAATTTGATTGGTTCTCCACTATTTGAAAATATTGGAAAACGAATGTATTTAACAGATGTAGGGAAACTACTATTTAAGACTTGTCAGGAAATCTTTGTCCGGATTGAACAATCAGAGATTAACCTGCTGGAATTGAAAGGGCTGAATCATGGTAGGTTACAAGTTGCTGCAACTCCATCTTCACAGTATTGTCTCGCTAAATTGCTGCAACCATTTTGCCAAGATTATCCAGGAATTCATATTTCACTTAGTTGGTTCAGTCACAAGGCTGTTCTTGATCGAATGAATGCAGATCTTGATGATCTCTACATCATGAGTCGGCTACCTGTCTATCAACGAGAGATTGAAGCCCGATCGTTTTTGCAGAACCCGCTGGTGGTCATTGCTCCACGGCAGCATTCACTGGCTCAGAAACAGAGCATTACGCTTCAGAATCTAGCACGTGAGTTTTTTGTGATGCGGGAGCCGGATTCTGCGACTCGGAGAGCGGCTGAGAGCCTCTTTGAGCAGTATGATATTCCGATGCGAGTGAAGTTAGAAATGAGCAATAATGAGGCGATCAAACAGGCAGTGAGAGGTGGGTTTGGGTTAGCTATCATGTCATTGCATAGTCTGAGCGAGTTTGAGCTAGATCATCATTTTGTGGTACTTGATGTGGAGAACTTTCCAATTGTGCAGGAGTGGTTTTTGATTTTTCGTAAAGATAAAGTGCTTTCAACTTCCGCAAGGACGTTTGTTGATTTTTTGCTAGAGAAAAGCTCAGGACACTTTCGGATTTAGGTGTTTTTTAAGTTCGGCTACTGTTGTAAGTGATCGCTGCGTTTTAGACAGCTTGCTGCTCCCCAAACTTCCCAGAATCGAGGTATGGAGAGCGAACTTTGAATAACCCGTATTGCGATCGAGCTACAGACTACTGTCAATCAGAATGTGAAGGTTGTCCGAATCGTACCAATGACTAAATCCTGATTCCGCTGGTCATGATTGGGAGCCGTTAGCCAAATCACGCCTGGAGTAATGCTGAGATTGTCATTCACTCGGTATTGATAGAATGCCGTCAAATGCAAGGAAGTATCGCGATCGCGTCCTACTCCCGTTGCAGCCGTCACTGCACCATCAATCTGGGTTAGTTTGGGTTCCATACCAATGACTAAACCTGCAAGATTGCCTTTCTTACCCAAATCGGGAAAACCTAATGTCACTGCCCAGTTCCAAATATTGGCATCTCCTAACCTCAATACTCGCGCTCCTGTATAGCCAACCCAGCCATTGATGATAAGCGCCGAACTCGGTCGAAAAGAAGCTTGTACCCCAAACGAATTGGTGACAACTGCGCGACCCTGGTTGACTGACAAAACTCCTGAAACCCTCGATTTTTCGTAGGTTGGTGTTGAGCAACGCGAAACCCAACAGCAGCCTTTCTACCGTTGCTAACGTTGGGTTTCACCAGGTTCAATCCAACCTACCTGAAAAAATTTGTCAGTCAATCAGCTGCGCGACCTGTTGCCGTAAATAAGTTCGCATTCAGGCTGCCTGCACTGCCCTCAGTCGTATAGTCAGTGTTGTAGGCATGGATATAAGTCAAGCCAAACCCCAGCGCTTCAGAAGGCTCGAAAGTTAATTGTGCGATCGCGCCATAAGACCCATTAAACAGACCATTATTATCGGTCGGATCTGAGGCATCACCCGCAAGATAACCCACACTCAACTCTAGTGCATCACTAAATTCATGCGTGACACCGACACCCGCACCTTCTAACAGATAATAAATTGGGTTGCGAGTTCCAAATTTAGAAATTGAACCACTGCTGCTATCTCCGTCAAAGAAAGGATTGATCGATTCAGCAAACTCTTCTGCTTCTCCCTCATTTGCTGCAATGAAAACCGTCGTTTTCTCACCCAGTGGAAACTCATAGGAGATTTATTATCAGTAATAGTTGGTCAGCCAACTATTTTGGCTGCTCTTTTTGACAGATTTGGGATTTATTACTACTCACATTTTATTGCTTACGGCAGGACTAAAGGATCGGTATACTATTCCTGATATTCAGCTTTATTTAATTGAGAAAGACAGAGGGTTTCCTAAATTTTTCCAGTATATGAAAGAGTGTTGGTTGTTTGCTTCTACTGGGGTTTATTACTTTCAAACAGCGCTTATGGCTTTACTCAAGTTAGATGCTGCTATTCTTCTACCTTCTAGTAGACGATGCCTTCAGTAGATTATTAAGACACAAGTGAAGAAAACTTAAGAATCCTTTCATGAGACTTTTCTCATGCAGCTTTCACTTTAGTCTTAGCAAAAACTAAGAGGCTGTATATTAGCGCAACCGAAGCGCTGTTGACTGAATGGCTGTTGAGCTGAAAGGCTCTGAGTTTTTCTAAAAGAGGTTTCCAATGCGAGTTTGTGTAATCGGAACCGGATATGTTGGCTTAGTCACAGGAGCGTGTCTTGCTCAAATTGGTCATGATGTAATCTGTATCGATAATAATGCTGCAAAGGTTGAGCAGATGCAAGCTGGTATTGCCCCAATCTTTGAGCCTGGACTTAAAGAGATTATGCAGGCTGCAATGCAAGCAGGCAAGCTACAGTTTTCAACGGATTTGGGTCAGGGTGTCGCACATGGCGAAGTGCTGTTTATCGCAGTCGGTACACCTGCTTTACCGAATGGAGAGAGTGATACTCGCTATGTAGAAGCAGTTGCCCGTGGAATCGGACAGCATCTGAATGGTGGATATAAAGTCATTGTGAATAAGTCTACTGTTCCCATTGGGTCAGGAGATTGGGTGCGTCGAATTGTGATGGATGGTGTAGCAGAGCGACAGCAGCAAATTACAGGATTTGATGTTGTCAGTAATCCTGAATTTCTACGAGAAGGTTCAGCCGTCTATGATACATTTAACCCCGATCGCATTGTGCTGGGGAGTGATAGTGAGCAAGCGATCGAGAAAATGAAGGCACTCTACCAGCTTTTAACGGATCGTACCTTTGCTCAAGATCCGACATTGCCGCCTGTTCCCGTCGTGGTTACTGATCTCACTTCGGCTGAGATGATTAAGTATGCGGCGAATGCGTTTCTAGCAACGAAGATCAGCTTTATTAATGAAGTTGCGAATATCTGCGATCGAGTGGGTGCAGATGTCACTCAAGTTGCTCACGGCATTGGATTAGACTCTCGAATTGGAAGTAAATTTCTCCAAGCTGGCATCGGATGGGGAGGTTCTTGTTTTCCGAAAGATGTTGCTGCTTTGATTCATACTGCAAATGATTATGGATACAAGACAGAACTGCTTAATGCTGCGGTGGAGACGAATCAGAGTCAAAAACTAATTGTTGTTGAAAAGCTCCAGCAAGTTCTCAAGATCCTCAAAGGTAAAACGATCGGCTTACTCGGCTTAACATTCAAACCCGATACTGATGACCTGCGAGATGCTCCTGCGCTGGAAATCATTGCTGCGTTGACTCGTTTGGGTGCGAAAGTCAAAGCTTATGACCCGATTGTTTCTGAATTAGATCATGCTGACTTAGCTGAAACTCCTGAACAACTTGCTGAGGGCTGTGATGCACTGGTTCTCGTCACCGACTGGAAAGAATTCCGCGATTTAGATTATGCTGCGCTTGCTCAAAAAATGGCATTTGCATTGATGATTGATGGACGAAACTTTTTAGATCCCGCTCAGATCACTGAAGCAGGCTTTGCTTATATTGGGATTGGTCGCCCAAATCGAGGCTTCCTAACCCCTAAGATTGCTACACCTCAAATGAGTGCGATCGCTTAGATTGTAGGTTCCGCATCTACAAAGCAGAACTTACTAGATATTCTCCAACAATTTGAAGAAGGTTTGTCATCTTTTCGCTTTGACCCTTCACCCCACCCTTTCTTATGAAATTGCTGGTTTACTCCCACGACGCTTTCGGCTTGGGCAATATTCGTAGAATGTTAGCGATTTGCGAATATTTGCTCCAAACGATTCCTAATTTGTCTATTTTGCTTCTGTCGGGTTCTCCGATGATGCAAGGGTTCAGAATTTCCAACAACTTAGATTACATCAAACTCCCCTGTCTCAATCGTGGGACTACTGGCAAGATTGCGACCAAATTTCTAGGAATGGATGCAGACGAAACCGTGAAACTGCGATCGAAGCTGATCCGTTCTGCGGCTGCCAGTTTCAAACCAGACATGGTTTTAGTTGATAAGAAGCCCTACGGCATTCAAAATGAGCTAATGCCAACGCTGACCTACCTCAAGACCGTTCAGCCAGAAACAAAGATGGTTTTGCTGCTCCGTGATATTCTGGATGCCCCTGAAGTGACGATTGCAGAATGGCAGAAGCATGGATTTGAGCAGACGGTTGAAGAATTTTACGATCGCTTATTGATTGTTGGAACCCCTGAAATTTTTGATTTCTGCGACGCTTATCAACTTCCGTCTCATATTGCTTACAAAGCGAGATACTGCGGTTATTTACGTCGTCCGCAAGGGTGTAAATCTGAAGCAGAAGTTCGTCAAGAACTCGCACTAGCAGATTCTGATCGGCTCGTCGTGGTAACACCTGGCGGGGGAGAAGATGGCTATCCGATGGTTGATGCCTTTCTACAAGGAGTTTCTACTTCAACTTTCAAGAGCTTGGTCATTTGCGGCCCAGAAATGCCAATTCAGCAAAGGCAAGCACTCTACCAAACCGCAGCACATCTACCTCAAGTCGAAATGCGTGAGTTTAGCGACGACTTGATGAGTTACTTAGGGGCAGCAGATATCGTTGTCTCAATGGGCGGGTATAACACGATTTGCGAAGTGCTAACCGCAGGAAAACGGGCAGTGATTGTCCCCAGGGTGAAGCCTTCGCAAGAGCAAATTATTCGGACAAATTGTATGGCGAGGTTTGGCTTTTTTAGCGCGATCGAACCTAGCCAACTCAGTCCACAGACGCTATTCCAGGCAGTCCAATGGCAAATGGATCAAGTCAATCATCCACTTCCTCAGATTGATCTCAATGGGCTGTCCAGAATTGCTCATCATCTTTCTAGCTTGATGAAAGTCGATCCTAGAGATTCCGCTAAACAAAAACCCTATGCGATTCGTTAAGGAGAAATGTTCATGCCACGGTTAATGTTTTACTGTCAGCACATTCTAGGAATGGGGCATCTTGTCCGCAGTATGGAGATTGTGCGTGGATTAATACCAGATTTTCAGGTTTGTTTTATCAATGGTGGAGAGATTGTAGAAGGCTTCGAGATTCCCGCTGGAATTGAGGTTGTCAATCTTCCTGCAATTAAAACTGATTCAGAATTTCAGGAACTTCAAGTTGTAAATTCAGCCTACACACTAGAAGAAGTGAAAGATATGCGATGTGCGGAGCTATTGGAAGCCTTCGATCGCTTTCAGCCTGATGTTTTGATGGTTGAGCTGTTTCCCTTTGGACGACGCAGATTTTCCTTTGAATTGATTCCACTGCTAGAACGGGCGAAAACTCGTGGCGCAAAAGCTGTTTGTAGCTTAAGAGATATTGTCGTGACGAAAAGCGATCGCACAAAGCACGAAGAGAAAGTCTGCAAGTTGATGAATCAGTACTTTGATCTACTCCTTGTCCACGGCGATCCACAGTTTCAACCCTTAGAGGAAACCTTCTCTAGAGTGACAGACCTGACCTGTGAGGTGAAATTTACAGGCTATGTTGTTCAACCTCAACCGGAGCCAGTTGCAGAGCTTCCAAATGTCAATCCTGACAGGCCTCTCATCCTAGTCAGTGTGGGGGGTGGAAGATTTGGGCATGAGCTTCTTGATTGTGTCGTGGAGACAGCTCCTATTTTGAAGCATCAACTGCCGCATCAGATACAAGTGTTCACAGGCCCATTTATGCCAGAGTGGAAACTGCTTGAACTGCAATCAAACGCAGCAACTTCTTCTAATATTCGTATCGATCGCTATACGCCAAGCCTTCTAAGCTATATGCAAAAAGCAGATTTGTCGATTAGCATGTCTGGTTACAATACAACGATGAATGTGTTGACAACAGGAGTGCGTTCTCTGCTGTTACCGTTTACAGGAAATGACGACCAGGAACAACGCATTCGAGCAGAGAAATTAGCTCATTTGGGAGTTGTTGAAGTCATTCAACCCAGCGATTTAGAGCCGAACCAATTCGCGAAAAAGATTGTTTTCTACCTGCAACAGCAACCAACTCGATTGAAATTTGATTGTGCAGGTGTTGAGAAAACCGCAATGCAATTGAAGCAATTTTTGCGGCAGCAGCAGCAAAGTAGTGTGGAGGTAGTGAAAGCATGAAAGTTTGTATCACGACGTTAGAGTTTCCGCCGGATGTGGGTGGTGTGGGTGAATCGGTTCATCGAATTTCTAAGATGCTGACAGCAGGAGGCTATGAAGTCCATGTTGCTGTGTTTCGGGCAAGCCATCGTGCAACGAAAGACGGTAGCCGCAGACGGGCCAGTTGCGCGACAACATTACAAGATGGAATTCATGTTCATCGAATTCAGAATGCTGTACGAGCTGATGTGGTTGAGATTCAAGACTTTTACAGTGATGTTTACTTCTACTTGAAGCAATTACACCAAGCGCATCATTTTGACTTATTCCATACGTTTTTCATGACTGAAACGGGATACGTCACAACGATGCTGGCACGCGAAAGTAACATTCCTGTGATCAACAGTGTGCGTGGAAGCGATTTGCACAAACATATCTTTAGTGCAAAGTATCATGCTCCGCTGAGTTGGGTTTTGGAGAATGCAGATTGGAATACCTTTGTCAGTCGCGATTTGCAGCACCGAGCAGAAGTGATGGTTCTGAGCATTACTCATAAGTCCTCTGCCTTCTGGAATTCAATTGTTCCCGTTGAATTTACAGACTTACCAGTGCCGAGCTTAGGTTCTGAGTTATCAGGTTTAGTCATTGGTTCAGTGGGACGGTTGCGCGATAAGAAAGGGATTGAATTTTTACTAGATGCCTGTGAGCAGATCGGTGATGAAATTGATTTAACTTTGCTGCTCATTGGTGATTTTGTTGAGAAAGAGCGTGCCTACTGGGAGCAAGAGTTGAAGCGATCGAGTCTTGGCGATCGCTTAAAGATTACAGGCATCGTCAGCCGCGCAGAAGCCCTTGCTTATTTACCGCTCTTAGGCATCTATGTGATTCCGTCGCTGAATGATGGTTGTCCGAATGCACTCCTTGAAGCAATGTGTGCGGGTTGCCCAATTATCGGAAGTAATGTCGATGCGATCGGTGAAATTTTAGAGCAGCAGGTCAATGGATTAGTGGTGAATCCTGGCAGTACCAAAGCCCTCGCAGATGCGATTCGCTATCTTACCAAAGAGCCAGAACTGAGAAAATCACTCGGAAAAGCGGCTCGTAAAACAGTGATTGAAAAGCTTGCTCCAGAGGTTGAATACCAGAATTGGATGAGCGTTTATCAAACTGTATTAGGAGAAAATCGCGATCGTATCTCAGAGTTCAATGTTCAAGATCTAGCACTGCAAGTCTAGCTTCTGTAGCGCATTATTTACTACAGCAACCCGTACAGATCCTCAATTTGATAGATATCGCCCCCAAGATACTCGACCCTTGCAATCTAAAGTTCAACTCAGGAGTTCTATCATGTCTACCCCAAGAGTAACCCTCGTCGTTTCTCCTCGTGAACAATTTAGCTACACTTGCGAATCTCTCGAAAGCATTTTGGAGCATACAACTGTTCCTTATTCGCTAATTTACGTTGATGGTGGTTCCCCTAGACCAATTCAGCGATATTTAGAGAGCAAATCGCAAGAGCAGGGCTTTCAATTGATTCGCACCGAGCAATTTCTAGCTCCGAATCAAGCTCGAAATCTAGCACTTCCCCACGTCGATACGGAGTACGTGCTGTTTGTTGATAATGATGTGGTTGTGAGTCCAAATTGGCTAGAAAAGCTGATTGCTTGTGCAGACGAAACTGAAGCTACGATCGTCTGTCCACTCACCTGCATTGGTAAACCTCTCGGAAAAACAATTCACCTTGCGGGCGGAGAGGCACACATCTACACTGAAACGCAGAAAGACGGCACGATCAAGCGTAAGGTGCATGAGAAGCATTACTTTGTGAATCGTCCCATTGCAGAGGTTCAAGAAAAGCTGATTCGTCAGCAGTGCGAGTTTGCAGAATTTCACTGTATGTTGGTTCGGACTAGCATCTTTGAGAAAATTGGGCTACTGGACGAAGCGCTACTCAGCACCCGCGAACATATTGATTTCTGCATGACCGTAGCGAATGCAGGTGGAACTGTTTTCTGTGAACCTGAATCAGTCGTGACTTATGTTCCTGACTTGAAGAAATTCGATTTAACAGAACTTGCTTTTTTCATGTTGCGCTGGAGTGATGCTTGGGAAATTGCCAGTCTAGAGCATTTTTCTAAAAAGTGGGATCTGACGACCAATGATAGGTATTTCAAGAAGCGATACGATCGCATGGGACATCGCCGCTATCAAGGTCTCTTACGTCCTCTAGTTCGTCAAGTTTCGCTTGGTCAAAGCAATCCACAACTTGAAAAAGCGCTAATTCCGATCGAACGAACTATCAATCGACTGATTAGCGATCGTTACAAGAACCCTGTTCAGTAATGTTCCATTTCTCTTGTAAACCCGTTTGGATAGTAGGCAAACGATGAAGAAGGACGCACCCAAAAACTTCAAAACCGTAATGCCAGGAGTCAGCCGAATTCTGAAGCAGTTTGCACCTCAAATTAGCAAGCAAAAGCCTCTTTTACTCATGTCTTTTGCAGGGCTGATGACAGAGATTGTGCTACATTTGCTCGAACCTTTTCCACTCAAGCTGATTTTTGACTACATTCTACTTCCAGGCGCAACAACTCGCCCTTTCCCGATTCCCTTTCTAGTAGGGCTGAATCCTTTTCTGCTCTTAACGATTCTGACTGTAGGATTAATTGCAATTTCTGCGCTTCGTGCGATCGCTGCTTACTTCAGCATTGCAGGGATGTCACTTGCCGCAACGCATATCTTGACCGAAGTTCGATTCGAGTTATACAGCCATCTCCAGCATTTATCGCTGGCGTATCATCACAAAAATCATAGTGGTGATCTCATCACTCGTGTGACATCAGATATCGGGCGTTTGAGAGAAGTTACAGTGATGGCAGTGATGCCGCTCATAGCTCATTCCTTGACGCTAGTTGGCATGATTGGTGTGATGGTTTGGATGAATTGGGAACTAGCCTTAATTGCGATCGCGCTTTTCCCGATTTTCTTCTTTGCGACCCTGCGCCTGACTCGCCGAATTAAAGGTGTTGTCAAAACTCAGCGCAAACGAGAAGGAGAAATGGCAGCAACGGTTGCAGAATCGATCGGAGCAATTAAAGTCGTACAGACTCTTTCTTTGCATCAGATGTTGGAAGAGACGTTCTCAGAATATAGCTCTCAGAGTTTGCAAGATAGTGCTAAAGCACAAAAAATATCAGCCGGATTAGAGCGCTTAATTGAGCTACTGGTTGGGTTAATGACGGCTCTGATTCTCTGGCGAGGGGCGCTGCTTGTTTACTCAAAAGTGCTAACACCTGGCGACTTACTGATCTTCATCAACTATGTTCGCATTGCTTTCAAACCGATGCGCCAAGTTGCTAAGTATATCGGACTGTTGGCGAAAGCGACTGCATCCGGTGAGCGCGTATTAGATGTATTGGACGAAGTGCCTGATGTTCGAGATACAAGAGGTGCGATCGCGGCTCCTGCCTTTCAGGGTTCAGTGCGCTTTGAGAATGTATCTTTCGCTTACGAGAACGACGATCGCGGTATTCTCAGACAGATGAGCTTTGAAGTAAAACCTGGGCAGAAAGTTGCCTTAGTTGGAGCTTCTGGCGGAGGAAAGTCAACGATTGTTAGTTTGCTCTTACGCCTCTATGACCCGTTGGAAGGTCGAATTTTAGTTGACGGGCATGACTTGCGAGAATACAAGCTCGATTCTTTTAGACAACGGGTGAGTGTCGTGCTGCAAGATAGTGTTCTGTTTGCAACAACCGTGCGAGACAACATTGCTTACGGCTATCTCAATGCAACAGATTCAGCGATCGAAGCTGCGGCAAAACTTGCGAATGCACATGACTTTATTCTGCGTCTGCCGAAAGGGTATGACACACAGTTGAGTGAGCGCGGATCAACGCTTTCAGGAGGACAACGGCAACGAATTGCGATCGCAAGAGCCGCGATTCGTCATGCTCCGATTGTTGTGCTAGATGAACCCACGACAGGGTTAGACCAAGAGAATGAACACGCCGTCACAGAAGCATTAAACCGCCTAGTTGAAGGTAGAACTGCATTCTGGGTGTCGCACAATCTCAAGGCAATTCGTCATGCTGATTTGATTTTGTACATTGAAGGAGGCACGATCGCAGAACAAGGAACACACGACGAACTAATGCAGTTGGGCGGGCGGTATGCAGCAATATACGCACTACAGACTGCAATAAATTCAGATGCTCGTGCAGTTGAGGTGTAACATGGCAACACGAGTCATTTTAGTTCGGCATGGGCAAAGTACTTACAATGCTGAAAAACGCTATCAAGGATGCTGCGATAAGTCTGTATTGACGGAAGCTGGATTGATGATGGCACAGCAGACAAGAGATTTGCTGAAACATACTAAAATTCATGCCGCTTATAGTAGTCCTCTGCAAAGAACTCAGCAAACAGCGATCGCAATTCTGCAAAATTCCAGGCTAGAACTGAACTGTCACGATCATTTGAAAGAAATTGCGATGCCAACTTGGGAAGGATTACCCTTTCAATATGTGCGACAACACTTTGCAGAGGATTATCAATGCTGGAAAGAGCGACCGCATGAATTTCAAATGCAACTTGCTGAAGCAGAAAGCTCAGTTGCAACACTCACAGAGCCTTGCTTTCCAGTTCTAGACTTGTATGTGCAAGCCCAACAATTTTGGAAAGAGGTGATTCCGCGCCACATTGATGAAACGATTTTGATCATCAGTCACGGTGGAACGATTCGAGCTTTGATCGGAACGGCGATCGGGATAGGATGTCAAACTTTTCACACCTTACAGCAATCGAACTGTGGGGTGAGCGTGCTAGAGTTTCCACAGGGCTTAGAGCAGCCTGCAACGTTGCGAGCGATGAATCATACTCAGCATCTCGGCGAATCTCTTCCTAAGCTCAAAGAAGGCAAACTGGGCTTACGATTGCTTCTCATTCAAAACTCTGATTCTTTGCTGAATTTTGCTAAGTTTCTCAAGTCGGTCAGCTTAGACTTCTATTTGAGTTGCGATCGCATAAACGTTACTCAAGAATTGGCATGGCAGATGGATTCAGAATCATTGATGACTGGAGTCGCGACACTCTCTCCAAGTCTGATTCGTCAATTGCTTGCTCACACGCTAGAGATTCCCGCAGATTCATCGATTTTCGACCTAGAGCCAGGAACAATGAGCATTCTGCATTACCCAATCAATCACCGCCCTGTTCTGCAAGCATTCAACTTTATCCCCAACACACTACTATGAAGATTTTAATCACTGGTGCTGCTGGTTTTATTGGGTTTCATTTGGCAAAACGGCTTCTGAGTGATGGTTATCAAGTTCATGGGATTGACAATCTCAATGACTACTATGATATTGCGCTCAAATGTGCGCGACTAGAAAGACTCAAGCATCATAAACAGTTCAGCTTTCAACTTCTGGATCTCGTCGATCGAGAGGGTATTCTACAACTTTTTCAGGATCACAAATTTGATTATGTTGTGAACTTGGCGGCTCAAGCGGGTGTACGCTACTCGCTGAAAAATCCACATACCTACATTGATAGCAACATTACTGGGTTTGTGAACTTACTAGAAGGCTGCCGAAATAGTGATATTCAGCATCTCATTTTTGCTTCCTCAAGCTCTGTCTATGGTGCAAACACGAAGATTCCTTTCTCGGTTCAGGACAATGTTGACTATCCAGTTTCTCTCTACGCTGCAACCAAGAAATCGAATGAATTGATTGCTCACTCATACAGTCATCTGTATGGCATTCCAACGACTGGACTTCGGTTCTTTACGGTCTATGGGGCTTGGGGTAGACCTGATATGGCTTACTTCAAATTCGTGAAAGCGATCGCAGAAGGGACACCCATCGAAATCTACAACTACGGTAAAATGCAGCGAGATTTTACCTTTATTGATGACATTATTGAAGGTGTGGTACGGGTCATGACGAAAATTCCCACCACTAATACCGATGCAACTTTGAATAGTAATGCAGCTTATAAGCTCTATAACATTGGCAATAACAACCCAGTTGAGCTAATGCAGTTTGTTGAAACGATCGAACAATTACTCGGTAGTTTTGCCATCAAAAAATTTCTTCCCATGCAGCCAGGAGATGTTCCCATGACTTATGCAGATGTCGATGACTTAATGCAGGAGGTTGGCTTCAAGCCAGAAACTTCTTTAGAAGAAGGATTGTTCCAGTTTGTGCAGTGGTATCGCGAGTACTACGAAACACCTTCTAGAAACAAGTATCATCAGCGTCCAGCCACTGCTTTAATTTAGTCGATGCGATTGATGACTCAGTAAAAAAGAAAACTAGATATGTCTAGCTCCACTCAGAAGGCTTTGATGTTGTGCGCTTTCAACCTGCTGGTTGCTCAAACTGCAATCGCGGAAGAAGTTCCCACAGTTAAGAGAGAATTTCCTCAATCCTCTGTTTCTCAAACTGCTTTCCAGCAGGAATCTTCTGAGCCAACTTTTTCTGCTTTAACGTCTCCGCCTGAAGTAACACTGCCTGAGTTTTTGACACAGCCTGCTCCAATGGCTCAAGTCACCTCTGTTTCTGAGTTGTCAGATGTCCAGCCTGGTGATTGGGCCTTTCAGTCGTTAAAGTCGATCGTTGAACGATATGGTGTCGTGTCAGGCTATCCAGATCGGACTTTTCGAGGAAATCGGGCAATGAGTCGCTATGAATTTGCGGCTGGCTTAAACAGTGCGATGAATCGAGTCGATGAAGTTCTGAAGACCTTACCTGAGCAATATGCAACTCAGCAAGATTTAGAAGTGCTTAAGAAGCTCCAAGCAGAATTCGCAAAAGAACTCGCGATCGTCAACAGTCAGATTGATACCCTTGATTCGGAACGACGATTATCTAACTCATTTTCGGCAACAACTAAACTAACAGGCGAGGTTGTGTTTGCAGTAACCAGTGTCGCTGATGCAGAGAAACCAGATGGAAGTGACGATCGTACGGATAGCAATCTCACTTTAGGAAGTCGGGTTCGCCTCAATTTTGATACCAGTCTTTTTGGGAAAGATCGGCTGAGAACTCGATTGCAGGCAAGTAATCTTAGCCGAATTGACCAAGCAGCGGGGACAGACATGGCGCGATTAGCCTACCAGGGGGGCAGTGAAGGCAGATTAGAAGTGAGCCGATTAGAGTATCGAACTTCGATAAGTAAACAAGCAACGCTGTATGTTGCCGCAGTCGGTGGAAGCTTAAACGACTTCGCAAATACCTTCAATCCGTTTCTTTCTGGAAGTGCAGAAGGATCAGTCTCTCGATTTGGGCAGCGCAATCCTATCTATCGAATTGGAGGAGGGAGCGGAATTGGTTTAGAGTATGAGTTCACCGATGATATTGCTTTCACAGTAGGTTACCTGGGTTCGGATTTGAATGATCCAGAACAAGGCTTTAACAAGTCATCGTATAGCGCGATCGCTCAATTGTCTCTAGAGCTAAGTAGCCGATTCGGAATTGGTTTGACTTATGTACGCTCTTTCAATAGCGTCAGTACCGCAAGTGGAAGCGAACTTGCAAATGATCCTTTTGACGGGGATAGTGATGCAGTCATCGCAGATTCCTTTGGCATTCAAGCTGCGATCGCACCGAGTAAAAAGCTCTCGTTCTCAGCGTGGGCAGGCTTTACCCGTGCTAGAGCGACTGATCTAGACAACAATCCGAGCGCTAGTATCTTTAACTGGGCAGTCACGATCGCATTGCCAGATCTACTGAGGGAAGGCAGTTTGGCAGGATTTGTGATAGGTCAACCGCCTAAACTGACCCGTAACGATTTTTCTCAAGGTGGTCAAGCACTCGAAGATGAGGATACTTCTTTACATTTCGAGGCATTTTATCGGTGTCGCGTGAATGATTTTATCAGTATCACACCAGGAGTTATTTTGATTACTAACCCTGAACATAATCGCAATAACAACAATATCTTCATCGGGACAATCCGAACAACCTTTAGCTTTTGATGTCTGAGTTAACTGAATCCTTTTATCTACCTCAAAATGCTCACGCAATCTAGCTCGAAGTTTTTTGCGATCGCAATTCTAATTTCTCTATTCATTGTTGCTTCTACCTCAGCGATTGAACTCAAAGATGGGAGAACTTATTTTGAAAAGCCCCCGCGCTTACTTGGTATAGCAACAAGCCAAAATGGAACTTACGTCTGGGGCGCAAATTATTACTTCACGGTTGCAGTTCCAGAAGATGCGGGTGAACCATTACAAAAGCTAGAAATCGAACTCGAAGCAAGTCCGGGTCGCCCATTTTTCGATGCGTCTAAGCTAGAAGCGTTTGAAGGCAAGCGGAGGAAACCAGGCAATAAAATTCCCGTCAAAAATGTCATGATCAATGCTCAAGCTCAAGTCATCTCTGTGACATTTGATCCACCTGTTAAACCAGGAAAAACCGTAACCGTGAGAGTCTACCCTGTTCGCAATCCTGCTACGGGAGGAACTTATTTATATGGAGTCACAGCATTTCCAGTAGGAGAGCAACCTGCGGGCCAATTCCTCGGCTTTGGGCGAATTCGGATCTACGATCGAGAACAAGACTAGCATTTAGGTGGCAGATCATGAGTGGAGATGATGAACAACTGAAAGAGAGTCCTAGGCTTCCGGTCGGCCATAAAGGCATCTTTTGGGCGGCTCAAAATCGGATTTTATTCTGCTATGGTTTGCTGCTTGCATTGATTTTTATTGCGGTCATTCCTGCATTTCGATCAATATTGATGCTTCGCGTCAATGAACGAGTTCGGGGTGACATGACCGAAAAAGCAAGTACCTTTAATGCCTTAGTTGAAGGGAAGCTGGATGGTTCTTTCGAGGGTTCTCATTGGTCTGAAAGGCGAGATGAGCGATTGAAACCGCCTACCTCAATAAAAGATTTGAAAGCTTTTTTCGATGCTTATCTTTCTCGCCAAGTGCCCGAAGATGATGTCTACTTGATTACTTTCACAGATGGAGATTTCTATCGATCTAGTCCCAGAGCTAGACCAGAAATCCTTAAACAAGGTAGTTCATTGATGAATCAATGGGCAGCCCTTACAATTCCCCAGCAAGGAGAAAAGCCCGTTGATGATCCAGAGATAGGAAAGTTGATTTATATTGCTCAACCGATTCAAGCCAATGGGCAAAAGCTTGGTGTGTTTATTATTGCCCATACGACAGCAGGAGAGCAGAGAGAAGTTCTAGAAGCAGTGGATGTTGTGATTCAAGTGACCGGGGGAGTGCTTGTCTTGGCTTTACTTTTAGGTTGGTTTGCTTCTGGTCAGATTCTTGCTCCACTACGGTCATTGTCTTCGACAGCACGATCGATTGGTGAATCTGATCTGACTCAACGCATTTCGATCCAGGGTGCAGGTGAGATTGCTGATTTAGCAAATACTTTTAATGACATGATGGATCGTCTTCAAAGTGCATTTACTACTCAGCGCAACTTTATCAATGATGCAGGGCACGAATTGCGAACTCCCTTAACGATCATTCGTGGGCATATCGAATTGATGGGCAATGACCCGATCGAGCAGCAAGAAACCATGAACATTGTGATGGATGAACTCGATCGCATGAATCGGTTTGTCGATGATTTGATTCTACTCGCAAAATCAGAGCGTCCAGATTTCTTGCAGCTTGAACCAGTGTCTTTAGAATCTCTAACTCAGGAGCTTTTTACGAAAGCCTGTGCCCTAGCAGACCGAAACTGGGTGTTAGATAATGTTGGGCAAGGAGAAATCATTGTCGATCGACAACGAATTACCCAGGCTGTGATGAATTTAGCTCAAAATGCAACCCAGCACACTCAAGCAACTCAAACGATCTCCATCGGTTCAGCAATCTCCTCAAAGACAGTTCGCTTCTGGGTGCGCGATACAGGAGAAGGAATTTCTTTAGTCGATCAGCAAAGAATTTTTGAGCGCTTTGCCCGTTCTGCGAAAAGTCGTCGTCGCTCGGAAGGAGCAGGACTAGGATTAGCGATCGTTCGAGCGATCGTGGAAGCTCATCATGGACAAATTAAACTACGGAGTCAGCTTGGCAGAGGGTCAACGTTTACGATGATCATTCCATTAGAGGATGCTATCTCTTCATCACAGGGAACACTTCGCAACCGTTGATCCAATTATTAACTTGAGTGTTGTGATATTTGAAAGAACCTTATGCTGTTCTGGTCACTAACCGCACGGATTGGACGGAAAACAACTGACTGGAGGTTGATTTTTCGAGTTGCCCTCCAAGTAATCACTCTGCCTGTAGTACTGAAAGTAGGTTTTTAGCAGTTTATCGCTCACTTGAGGGCAGGAGACACTTGTTCCTTGAAGCCCCTCTGAAGTGTTACGACAATCAAACTTGGATTCGGATAGATTTAATTGACTGTCTTTAGATTTCTCGGTTGATTTGAGCAGAAATCGGGGTAGCAGGGGATATAGGGCATTGTCTTGAGCAGATTTTGTTACTTTGATTAACTCTTCACGCCATTGCTCGTAACTCACAGGTTTTAACGAGTAGCCAGATGAGCTAATTAGCCAGTTTAGTAACTGCTGAATCCGGATGGGAGTTGGATTGACAATATGAAATACCTGTCCGAGAAGCTGTTGCTGTTGAGAAAGATGCACGATCGCCTGACTTGCATAGTCAACGGGTGTCATGTCTACTAAGACATCACTGTCTGATTCTGGAATATACCCGATTTGAATACACCCTTTGATCATACGAGACATGAAATCATCCGTGTTACAGATTCCAGTTTGGCTATCTCCGGTGATTCTTCCTAGTCTGTAAATGCAAACTGGAATTCCTCTAGACTTTGCGATCGCTGTTAGCCTTTCTGAAACCCACTTACTTTGAGCATATCCACTTTGAAGGCTTTCACAAGCTTCCGGAGTATCCTCTTCTTTAACCTCTATTTTTTCTAGACGATCAGCGTTAGAAAAGACACTAAACGTTGAGATAAAGTGGACAGGCTTTGTGCGAATCATCGCCGCCAGTCTCAAAACTTCTTGAGTCCCCAAAACATTTGCGGCTTTCAGTGTGGAATAAGAGTAGACGAAGTTGACCAGAGCGCCATTGTGATAAATCACATCAATGCGATCGGCTAGAGTCTGAAACTGATCAGAACTCAGTCCCAGTTTTGGTTGAGCTAAATCTCCTAAGATTGGAAGAATTCTGTGGACAAAACTCTGATCCCACAAAGCATAATCCTCAAGATTTCGTTGAAGTCTTTCTCTCGCTTGTTCGATCGTGGAAGCACGAACCAGACAGTAAATCGTCGCAAAAGTTTGTTGTAGAAGCTGATGTAGTAAGAAAGCTCCCAGAAATCCAGTTGCCCCGGTTAAGAAGATTGCCTCTGGAGGGGATATTTCTACTGCGTATTCTGTTGTAGGTTGAATGTCAGCATCGAGGACTGCTTCTTTTCTCAAATCCACTGCTATTGTTGTCATCAATTCCTGAGTGGATTGAACTTGCTGTTGCAGATTGGTGATTACCTTTACTTGCTCTGTAATCGTTGGTGCCTCAAACAAACTTCGCAGAGGAATTTCCACCTGGAATAGTTCCTTGATTCGCGTCCAAAGTTGAATCACAAGAATGGAATGCCCACCCAAATCAAAGAAATTATCCCGCGTTCCAACCTGCTGAACACCCAGAATCTCTGTCCAAATCGCTGCAAGCTGCTGTTCGTCAGGCGTTTGGGGCTGAATATAACTTGTGGTAGGTGGTAGTTTGATGGAGTCGATCGCAGCCAATGCTTGACGATCAATCTTGCGATTAGGTGTCAGTGGTAAAGACTCCAGAACAACAAAAGTAGAGGGAATCATATACTGCGGTAGGATTTCCTTTAAGAAGGATCGCAACTTGTCATCAGCGATCGCCTGATCGTTCTCAGCGACAAGAAAGGCACAGAGATATTGCTGAGGATGTTCTCCAGAGAGCAATACGGCAGCCTGTCGGATCTGAGGATGCTGAGACAGTACCGCTTCAATCTCCCCTAACTCAATGCGAAAACCGCGCAGCTTCACCTGATAATCTACCCGCCCCACATACTCGACACAGCCATCGGCTCGATACTTCACCCGATCGCCCGTGCGATACAACCGCGCCCCAGAGATACCACTGAACGCATCAGGTACAAATCGCTCTGCCGTCAGGTCATCTCGTCCCACATACCCTCGTGCTACGCCTGTGCCGCCGATGTACAGTTCTCCCACCACACCGATCGGCACGGGCTGCTGCTGCTCATCAAGGATGTAGAGTTGTGTGTTGGCGATCGGGTGTCCGACCACCGCCGCATCCGCCGCCGTCGTGAGGCGATAGCGAGTAGACCAGATCGTTGTTTCCGTGGGGCCGTAGAGATTCCACAGCGCGGCTCCGCGAGGTAAGAGTTGTGCTGCGAGGTCAGGCGTGAGTGCTTCTCCGCCACACAACATCGTGAGCGTTTGACTGCCCGACCACCCTGCTTCTAGCAGCAATCGCCAGGTGGCAGGAGTTGCTTGCATGAAGGTGGCTTGTGTCCGAGTGAGCGTGGCTGCCAAGCGCTGACCATCGACTGCCGTGGCTCGGTCTACCAGTTCTACCGTTGCCCCCACAACGAGAGGCAGCAGCAATTCCAGCACTGCGATATCAAACGAGAGCGAGGTCACAGACAATAGCACATCACCCGGATGCAGGTTCAAGTCCTGCTGCATTGAGTCGAGGAAGTTGATCACCGCCCGATGGGGAATCTGCACCCCTTTCGGTCTGCCTGTGGAGCCAGAGGTGTAGAGAATGTATGCTAGAGCGTCGGGAGTAACAGAGCAGGGCGGGGAGAGCGTTGAGGTCATGCCATCACTCCAGACTTGATCGAGCGGCAGGACTCGACCTGCAAAGGGGAAGGGAGTTTCTAGAGTTGTGTCGGTCAGCAGCAGGGCAACTTGAGCATCCGAAAGAATGAAGGTGAGGCGTTCTACCGGATAAGCCGGATCGAGCGGAACATAAGTGCCGCCTGTTTTGAGTACCGCAAGTAGGGCAATCAGCAGGTTCGGAGAACGCTCTAGGAACAGACCGACGCGGGTTTGTGACGTGACTCCTACTTGTTGCAGATGATGAGCCAGGTGATTGGCGCGCTGGTTGAGGGTGTCGTAGGTGAAGGAGGAGTCGTGAAAGCGGAGAGCGATCGCGGCTGGGGTGCGTTGCACTTGCGCTTCTACCCATTCGTGCAGGCACAGGTTGGGAATCTTAGTTGCTGTCTGATTCCATTCTTTTACAAGGATCTGTTGTTCTTTAGCGGTTAAGAGGGGAAGATCCCTAAGATATTGATTTGGATCTACAGTCATCCCTGTCAAAAGCGTCTGCAAATGCCCTAACAGGCGATCAATCGTATCAGCATCAAATCGACGATCGTCATAAGTTAGTTCCAAGAAAAACGGTGATCCCAATCCAATGACAAGACTGAGGGGATAGTGCGATCGACCAAATGAAAGAACGCCTTCAACGCTAAGATCGCTGGCTTGTCTTTGTAGAGAGGTATCAACTGGATAGTTTTCAGTAATGACTAAGCTCTCAAACAGCGGAACACCGCGAGGCAGTTCGCTCCAGCCTTGGATCTGAACCAGCGAACTATATTCATACTGCCGCATTTCGACCTGTCTCGCCTGAAACTGTTGCAGCCAGGACACCAGTGCTGCTTCTGGATTAACTTGAACGCGGACAGGTAGCGTATTGATAAACAGTCCCGCGATCGCTTCTACGCCGGATAAAGAAGGGGGTCGTCCGGACGAGGTGATGCCAAAAACCACATCAGATTCTCCACTGTAGCGGCTAAGTAAAAGGCTCCAAGCTGCCAGAACTAGCGTAGTAGGAGTTAGCTGATGCTGTCGAGCAAACCGCTGGAGGTCGGCACCGATTTGAGGTAGATCGAGCCGCTGAACTTTGTAGGGGTCAGTTGTGGAGAGCAGTTTAGAGATTGGCTGACCAACGCCTAGCGATGTTGGCGCGATGAATCCCTGAAGCGTTTTACGCCAAAAGGTTTCCGCTTGAATGGGATCTTGCTGCCGCAGCCATGTAATGTAGTTACGGAAAGGAGGAGAGGGTGAGAGCTGAGGAAAATTTCCAGCAGTCAGGGTGGTGTAGAGATCAAATACTTCCTTGAATACAAGCAGTCGCGACCAGCCATCTAGCAAAATGTGATGCTTGCTGAATGTGAACTGATAGGTGTCTTCGGTGAGATGAATCAGGGTGAGCCGCAGCAAGGGTGCGGTTGTCATTTCAAACCCCAGAGCGCGATCGGCTGCCAGAAAAGCCTGGAGGTTTTCCTGTTGTTCGATCGGGGTTTGTTCACGCCAATCCAGTTCTTGCCAGGGTAATTCGATTTGTTGATGAACAACTTGTACAGGCTTTTTGAGCGTTGCCCAATGAAAAGAGGTTCGCAAGATAGAATGCCGCTCCAGCACGATTTCCCAGGCTCGTTTGAAGGCGAGAATATTCAGCTTGCCACGCAGCGTAAAGCTATTTTGATCGAAATAGGCAATCGATTCCGGGTCGTGCAGCGTGTGAAAGAGCAATCCTTGCTGCATGGGCGAAAGCTCATAGATATCAGCTACATTTTTCGCTTTCATAGTCTGTTCGGCTTCCTGGTTAATCTAACTGAGCAATCAGTAAATCGAGGTCTTCTTGATCGAGTTGAGCATCTGGAAAATCTGAGGGAGTGTAACCGCCTACGTTTGGAGACTGACAGTGAACAATCAGCGATCGCAGAGCGGTGAGATAGTGCTGGGCTAACTGCTCAATGCGAGGACGTTGGTAAATTTCCGCGCTGTAATCCCACCGTAGATGCAGTTGTCCCTCGCTCACAATTGCAGTGATATCGAGCAGATAACGGCGGTTGCCTTGAGGACTGCGCCCCGACCCTGTTGATTCCGGTGCAGGGGCAAATAAGGACGTTGGAGCAGCGATCGTGTCTACTTGCCCCAGGTAATTGAATTTCACAGAAGCGGGCGAACGATCGCGCAGTCCAGCCGTCGTCTCATCCTGATTCAGATAGCGCAAAATGCCATAACCAATGCCCTGCCGAGGAATCTGGCGCAGTTGCTCTTTGATGGATTTCAAACATTGTTCGGAATGCTGAGGATCATCCAATTGCAATTGCACAGGAAAAATTGTGGTAAACCAGCCGATCGTGCGGGACACCTCCACCTCTTCAAACAGCGACTCTCGCCCGTGTCCTTCTAAATCGAGATAAAGCGAGGGAATTTGAGTCCACTGAAAAAATGCCTGCACCAGTGCCGTGAGCAACACATCGTTAATTTGAGTTTGGTAGGTGGCTGGAACCTCCTGGAGGAGAGCATTGGTTTCTGTTTGGGTCAACGCGACGGACACTGTTTGGGTCAGGGCAACCGTATTGGCTCCGCTAGGATTATCCATTGGCAGTGTGGCGGCTCCACTCTCTTGCTGCCAGTAAGTGAGTTCCCGCTGGAGTGCCTCCGAGTTAGCATAGTTCTGCAAACGGGTTGACCACTCCTTAAAGGACGTTGTTTTAGCAGGTAGCTGTACCGCTTGACCTTGAGCTAATTGCTGGTAAGCTGTTTGCAAATCCTCTAGCAGAATGCGCCAGGACACCCCATCAACCACGAGATGATGCAGAATCAGCAACAGGCGATCGGGCTGATAATTACCGAGGTTGAACAGTGCAACTTGCATTAAAGGACGGTTCGCGAGATTCAGGCTTGTTTGCAGGTCGGTGGCGACGGCGGTAATTGCCTCAGATTGATCGGCGGCGGCAAGGGTAGACAAATCTACTGGAGTGAATGGCACGATCGTATCAACATCAGTATTAATCTGTTGCCAGCCTGTTGCATCTCGATGAAACCGCAGCCGCAGGGCATCGTGATGTTGCAGCAGATGACTCAGTGCTTGCCTCAGCAAAACTGGATTAAGAGGTTGCTGAACTTGCAGCAGGATCGATTGATTCCAGTGGTGTGGTTCTGGGAGATTTTGCTCAAAAAACCAGTGCTGAATCGGAGTCAGCGGCACAATTCCCGTCACAACTCCCTGCTCTGCGGCAATGATGGGAGCCGTATTGACCACTTCTGCTAGCGTCGCAATGGTGGGATGCTCAAACAATTGCTTGGGTGTAAATCGGAGTCCGGATTGACTGGCTTTCGCAATCACTTGAATGCAGAGAATGGAATCCCCACCTAACTCAAAAAAGTTATCATAAATTCCTACTTGTGGCAGTCTGAGAACAGTCTCCCAAATCTGAGCAATCGTTGCTTCGATGGAAGTGCGCGGTGGAACAAATGCGCTAGCGGTGTTGGATTGGGGAAGATCCATTGCCAACAATGTGTGACGATCGAGTTTGCCATTCGGCAGCAACGGCAGTGTCTTCAATGGCACGATCGCGGACGGTATCATGACTTCGGGAAGTTTGGCTTGCAGAAATTGGCGCAGATTCTCGATCGCATCAGCAGCCTGAAAAACTACATAGGCAATCAGTTGTGGATGTTCTGCTTCTGTAGCAAGCACGATCGCCTCTCGCACCTCTGGATGTTGCTTTAACGCCACTTCAATTTCTCCCAGTTCAATTCGGAAACCCCGAATTTTCACTTGCTGATCTGCACGTCCCAAAAACTCGATCGTTCCATCTAGGCAATAACGGGCGTAATCTCCAGTTTTGTACAGTCGGGCATCTGGATCGCTGCTGAATGGATGCGCCACAAAAGCGGCGGTTGTAAGTTCAGGCTGGGCGAAATATCCACGAGTCACGCTAGCGCCGCCAATGTGAATTTCACCCGCAACGCCGATCGGGACAGGTTGGAGGTGAGTATCTAGTAGATAAACTTGGGTATTTGGCAGCGGGTAGCCTAATGGAACCGTCTCAGAATCAGCTGCAGATAGGCGTTCTCGAACTTCATAAGTCAACACGCCCACAGTGGTTTCTGTCGGCCCGTAATGGTTGAGTATCTGGCAAGTGGGCGCAAGTTGCCGAATTCGTTCAACTAGATGCCAATGCAGTGTTTCTCCACCCAGGATTAGCTGTCGCCGGGGCAGGATTGCCTGACAATCAGTAGCGTCCAGCAACACCTTGAGATGGGAAGGAACAATTTTGAGATAGTCGATCGCGTGCTGACGACCGTATTCTGCTAGTGCGTTAGGGTCGAGCGATCGTTCCTGGGAAATCAGGTGTAAACAGCCACTTGTACATAGACAGGCGAACAGCATAGTATTGCCCAAATCCGCAGCCAGAGTAGAAACTGTGGCAAAACTTGCCCCTTCAGGGATAGCCAGCCTGGTTAAGATGCCGTTGACATAATTCAACAACTGTCGATGCTCTACAGCTACCCCTTTCGGTTGACCTGTTGAACCTGATGTGAACAGGACATAAACTAAGTTTTCGGGTGTTGTGCAGTGGGTTGGATTGGTGGTGGCTTGTTGAGCGATCGTAGACCAGTCCGTATCCAGACAAATTACCTGCATCGTCAATGTCAAATCATTTGCAAGTTTCTGCTGGGTCAGGAGAATTGAGGCTTGAACCTGCTGTAACCGCTGCTCAACTGCCGTCGTAGGTAAGCCCGGATCAAGGGGTAGATACGCACCACCTGCTTTAAGAACTCCCAATAAGCCGATTAGCATTTCTGGAGAACGATCGACATATAGCGCCACAAGCTGTTCAGGTTCAATTTCCTGTGTCTGCAGGAAGTGAGCTAGTTGATTGGCGCGGGCATTTAGTTCCGCATAGGTGAGGGATTGATCCTCAAAGACTACGGCAACGCGATCGAGTGATTTTTCTACCTGTTGTTCAAACCATTGATGGATTGTGCTGTAGCTGCAATGGTTGATTGTTGTTGGGTTGAAATCCACTAAGAGCCGCTGTCGATCGCGATCGCTGAGCAAATTGAGGTCTGCGAGTCTAGCATTCGGTTGATGAATAATTGAAGTCAGTAAGGTTTGAAAATTGTTCGCAATTTGAGCGATCGCATTGGCTGCAAACAGATTGGCATCATAATGAAATTCGGCTCGAAGCTGCCCGGATTGACGAACACAGGACAGTCTAATTTTGAAACGATTCAGGTAAACTGCTTGCTGATAGATAGAAAAAGTTAGGTCAGGCGTTGATGCCACAGACCATTCCGCAAACTCAAAACCAACGGGCAAAGTTACTAGAGGCAAACCTGTAAAGTATTCTTGCCATTGGTGTGCTTCCTGCATGATCTGAGCCGTCTGCTGCACCCGTTGACTCAAGAGATCATGCTCCTCCAAATGGCTCTGTAATGGTAAGCATTTGTCCAATAGTCCCAGAGCGTGTTGCAAATCCTCGTACTTTCGCGCCATGCTGGTAACACCGACGGTGATATCGGATCGACTCGTCATCCGCCACAGCAGCACTTGCCAGCAGGTCAGCAATACCGCCGCGATCGAGCCGTTGTCATATTGAGCGAACTGGCTAATGGTTTCAGCATCCAGGTGAGCGGTGAAGCAGCGCGGTTGAAACGGTGCAGACTGAAGACCTTGGCGCTCAAAGGGAAGCTTCCATCCGCTTAAATCCATGAATTGCTGCTGCCAATAAGTTTTACCGCAATTCGTTGCTTCCGCTTCCAAGAGGTCATTTTGCCACTCTGCTAGATCTGCATATTGCATCGGCTCATCTAGTTGACTATCAAAATCACCAGCATAGGTACGGCCAATTTCGCTAGCAAGAAGCTGTAGCGTCGTTGCATCTGCACATAAACTCGGAAGACTCAAAATCAACAAATGTTGCTGTGGAGCCAGGGGAACGATCGCTATTCGTAGTGATGGAGATTGCTCAAGACTGGGGGCTTGACTATTTTTTTGTAAGTAGTCCTGAACAGCTAGTTCCAGATTTTGAACCAGTCCACGATCGAATAAAGGTTCTGACACAGAGATGCTGAGATTAGTTTCCTCCTGAATCACCTGAAGCGGCAGAATCATCTCCGGCAAGCATTGAAACGCTGTTCGGAGGATTTCATGTCGTTGAATCACCTTTTCTATCGCTGTCTTCAAAGTTTGAACCTGAAGCGCTCCCTCACATAGCAAGATACACTGAGCGATCGTCGGAATGTCAGGATGCGATCGCTGTAGAGACCACAGGTGCTTTTGTTGGGGTGACAGTCGGTATCCCTCGATCGTGGGTAATTGCATAGTTCAGTTCCTACTTATCAATGATTGTTTGTTGCCCGTAGCATATCTGGACTGTGAGGATCTGCCATTGCCGCCAGAACTCGACGTGAACCCAAAAATGGGCAGCGTCCATGTGCAGTGAGCATATTGTCCAACAGCAGCACATCTCCGGCTTGCCAGGGAAATCGTACCGTCTCCTGCTCATAGGCAGAGCGAATTACTTCGAGAATAGAGGGTTCAATCTCCATACCATCGCTATAGTAGGCATTGCGTGGTAGTGCTTCCACAGGAATTCCTTGAATCAGATCAGTCTGGAGCATTGCGCCTAAACTCGTGATGTGAAATAGGTGCGCCTGATTAAACCAAACCGCTTCACCCGTCTGAGGATGGGTGGCGATCGCTTGACACACCTGACGAGTTCTTAACTGATCCTGTCCCCACCACTCAATTGCAATTCCAGCCTGATGGCAGTATTTTTCAACGACTGATCGATCGTCCGTTTGAAAGACTTCCTGCCAGGGCAAATCCAACCCCCCACCGTAATTTCGCACATACAGCACACCATTCTGAAATCGCGATCGAATGCTGTCAGGAATCTGCGCTAGAACCCGGCGACTATCCGCGATCGGAGTTTCTCCCCCTTGTTGAGCAGGCTGAACACAATAAAAGCTAATTTTCAGGCACCACTGCCGCGCATAGGACATTTCGTTGTGAAGTGGAATCGCCCGATCCGCTGGATATTCTGTGGAGGTGTAGACATTAGGGCGAACTTGGGTGCGGGGAGTCGATCGATAGGAATAAGGCATTGCGGTTTGGGAAACCCCCTGCATGAATGTCTCAAAATCTGCATCCCCTAACTCTTGAAAGTTACGAAACAGAATCCCGCCATGTTTCAACAACTCTGTTTCGATCAGTCGTCGATTCTCCTTTGCCCACGTCGCTAAACTCAGCCCTTCCAATGTTGGCTGAATGATCAGAGGAAGCTGTTGTTCAGACGGTTGCATCTGAACAAGCTGAGTTGTAGAAGTCACTAACTTGCGTCGATGCTGCCGGATGAAAGTCGTGGGATCTGGAGTCTGATTCATAGTAGGACATTCCATCAAGGGTTACTGCTGTTTGCGTCGCTTAGTCAATTTCAACCTCTGAAGGCTTAATTGCTCTAGCTCCTGTGCTTTGGTTTGCTGGTGTTGCTGCTCGGCTGCAACGATCCAGGTAATGAGTTCTTTTAACGGCACCTCCGGTTGTTCGGCAATTCGGCGTAAAACTGTTGAAAAACACTGTAGCCATTGATTCATAACGTCGGTATCTAGCTGAGCCGGGTCATACAACAGTTGCAATGACAACTCTGTTTCGGGAATCACTCGCACGGTGAGCGGATAGCCATTATTCACGCTGGAACTGACTCGCTGAATGTCTAATTGAGTCGATCGCTGTCTTAGGGATTCATCGATCGGGTAATTCTCAAATACGATCAGGCTCTCAAATAGCGGCAAGCCCGGAGCAAGATCGCTCCACCGCTGAATTTGTACCAGTGGCGTGTATTCATACTGTCGGGCTTCACTCTGTTGAACTTGAATTGCTTGAAGCCAGGGAATGAAAGCAGCATCCGGATTAATCTGCACCCGCACAGGCAGAGTATTGATAAACATCCCAATCATAGAATCCGAGTTAGACAGCGTCACCGGACGACCTGCTGTTGTTGCACCAAATACTACATCCTTGCTGCCACTGTGATAGCTCAATAACAGTGCCCAAACTCCCTGAATCAGTGTATTCAGCGTTAGCCTATGCTGTTGAACCAGGGATTGCAGCGCGGCAGTGGTTTGGAGCGTGAACGATCGAGACAGAATTGCGGCTTCACTAGCTCGATCGACGTTGGCTGACGAGTTGTGGAAGTGGGTTGGGGTCGTAAATCCTTGCAGCATTCGACTCCAAAAGGCTTCGGCTGACGCAAGATCCTGGTTGATTAACCAGGTGATGTAATCCCGATAGGGACGAGTCGGCGGCGCAAGGACTGATTGTTCCTGATAGAGCTGTTCATAGGTGGCGAACACTTCCTGAAACACCAGCGGCACAGACCATCCATCTAAAATCAAATGATGGAAATGCCAGATAAATCGGTAGGTGTCTTCTGTCAGTCGGATCAGGAGAATCCGACTCAGTGGAGCTTGATGGATTTGAAACCCACGCTGTCGATCGTCTTTTAATAAAGCGGCAATCTGGGCTTCTTGCTGTTCTAGGGACAATTCGCGCCAGTCTGCTTCCTGCCAGGATAAAGAAGTCTGCTGTCGCACAACTTGCAAGGGTCGATCAAGTCCCTCCCAAACAAAAGCAGTCCGAAAAACAGGATGGCGATCAACGATCCGCTGCCAGGTTTGCTGGAGAACAACGGTATCCAATTTTCCGCATAAATTAAATGATAGTTGGGTGCTGTAGAGTCCGTGGTCTGGCGCATACAGCGTGTGAAACAAAATTCCCTGCTGTGCTGGAGAGAGCGGATACAAATCTTTGATCGTGCGATCGCCACCAACCAACTGATCCAGAGTGATTTGATCCAGCTCTGCAAGCGGAAAATCTGAAGGGGTGCTTCCTCCAGCACCAAGAGATAGGCAATGATCGATCAATGTTCTCAAGGATGCGACAATGGTTTGCATGAGCGCAGCGATCGTGGCGGATTGATGCACTGCTTGACTGTAGGTGCAGTTGAGATGCAGTTGTCCCCCTGTGACTCCAGCTTGAATGTCTAATAGATGATAGCGACTACTGGACAAACTTTGCAGGGGTGCAGCAGACTCCGGCGCAAGCTCGAACAGGGAAGACTCTGGCAGCAATTGATCAAACTGACCCAGATAATTGAAGCTAACTTGGGCTTGAGGCAGCGATCGTAGTGGTTCAACCGTATCTTGATTGAGATAACGCAGCACTCCATAGCTCAATCCACGAGTAGGAATCCGGCGTAGCTGCTCTTTAATTGATTTTAATGCCTCAGCCAGATCAGTGATATTTGTCAAATCTAGCTGTACTGGAAATAGCGTGGTAAACCAGCCAACCGTGCGCGATAGGTCTATGTCTTCCCAAAGCTGTTCGCGTCCGTGACCTTCCAGATTGACCAACAACCGGGAAGTTCTAGTCCATTGAGCGAATGCCTGAACCAGTGCGGTTAGGAGTAAGTCATTGATTTGAGTGCGATAAACAGCAGGCACCTGCTGCAACAACGCCTGTGTTTCTGCCTGATTCAGTTTAACGGACAGTGTATGAGTGTTGGCAACAGTGTTCATTCCATTTGGGAAATCGATCGGAATTGGCTCTGTCCAACCGGGAGACAGCCAATAGGTTTGAGTTTGTTGTAATTCCTTAGACTGTGAATAGAGTTGCAACCGTTGCGCCCACTGTTTAAAGGCAGTCGTTTTTTTGGGTAGCTGCATGGTGCGTCCTTGAAGCTGCTGCTGATAGAGCATTTGAAAGTCTTCTAACAAGATGCGCCAAGACACACCATCCACAACCAAATGATGAATGATGAACAACAGACGACTGGATTTACCAGCGCCAAAATTAAACCAGACCACCCGTATCAGCGATCCCTCTGCCAGATTCAGGCTGGCTTGCAGTTGCTCGATCGCTCTAACCATTGCACTATTTTGCTGTGTGTCTGGTAGTTCAGAAAGATCGATCTCAGCACAGGGATTAGGTGACCATTCTGCATTGACCGCTTTCCAACAGTTTTCTTCTTGATAAAACCGCGATCGTAGAGCATCATGATGGCTCAGTAACTGCTGCATCACCTGTTTGAGAACAGTGAGATCTAGCCGCTGATGCACTGTTAGCAAAACTGCTTGATTCCAATGGTGTGTGTCTGGTAATGACTGCTCAAAAAACCAGTGTTGAATCGGGGTCAGCGGCAGTGCACCCGTGACTAACTTCTGGTCAGCCGTTGTGTGAGAGGCAGTGCTAACGACGGATGCCAGCGCTTGGATGGTCTGATGTTGAAACAACTGCTTGGGAGTTAAATGCAATCCAGCTTGATTTGCTTTTGCAATGATTTGCAGGCTGAGAATGGAGTCCCCACCCAATTCAAAAAAGTTGTCCTGCACTCCGATTGTCTCGATCGCCAACATCTGTGACCAAATCTCCACAAGCTGCTGTTCTATGAATGTTTGGGGAGCGATGTAGCGAGTGGCTAACCTCGATCGGGAGATCTCCGGTGCGGGTAGGGCACGGCGATCGGTCTTGCCACTGGGAGTTAGCGGCATCTGTTCCAACCAGACGAAGGCTGAAGGAATCATATACTCTGGCAATCGCTGTTTTAGCCAGCTTCGTAGCGTCTGAACTGCAATTTCCTCAGCATCTTGCAGAACTCCATAGGCAACTAGGTATTTCTGTCCGGTTACTTCTTCCCGCACCACTACCACTGCTTCCCGGATCTGGGGGTACTGACTCAAAATTGCTTCAATTTCACCTAACTCAATCCGGAATCCCCGAATTTTGACTTGATAATCCGTTCGACCCAAAAATTCAATTACTCCATCTGCTCTGTAGCGAGCTAGGTCGCCTGTGCGGTAAAGTCTTGCTCCCGGTACATCACTAAAAGGATGGGGAATAAATCGCTCTGCCGTAAGTACCGGACGATCGAGATAGCCTCTCGCTAGACCCATTCCGCCGATGTAAAGCTCACCGGGAACCCCAATCGGAACGGGCTGCAAGCATGGATCAAGTAAATAAATCTGTGTATTGGCAATTGGGCGACCAATCGGAACGGTGGATTGTCCAGGATGACGATCGCATTCCCAGTACGTCACATCGATCGCGGCTTCTGTAGGCCCGTAGAGATTGTGTAGGGCGGCGTTTAGTCGCTCAAAAAAGCGATTTTGTAGTTCCACAGGTAAAGCTTCGCCACTACAAAAAACCTGCCGAATGCAGCCACAGGCTTCTGGTAATTCTGGCTCCTCTAGAAAAGCCTGAAGCATAGATGGAACAAAATGCAGCACCGAGATATTCTGTTCTGCAATTAACCGGACAAGATAGGCACTGTCTCGATGTCCGCCCGGTTGAGCCATAACTAGACAAGCACCCGTAGCCAGCGTCCAAAAGAACTCCCAGACGGAGACATCAAAGCTAAATGGTGTTTTTTGGAGAACGCGATCGTGGGGCGTTAACTGATACGTTGCTTGCATCCAGCAAAGGCGATTATCAATGCCTCGATGGGTATTCATCACTCCTTTCGGCTTGCCTGTAGAGCCAGAAGTGTAAATCACATACGCTAAATTCTCTAAGCTGGCAACAGGATCAGGATTAGTGGAGCATTCCTGAGCAATCTGACCCCAATCCGTATCTAGACAAAGAAGTTGCCCCTGAAATTCCGAGACGATCGGCTTCAAATGCTGTTGGGTTAGTAAAATCGGAACTTGAGCATCTGTGATCACAAATGCTAATCGATCGCATGGATAGTCTGGATCAAGCGGCACGTAGGCTCCACCCGCCTTAAGAACTGCCAGCAGTGCGATCGCCATTTCTAGCGATCGCTCCAAGCAAATTCCTACTCGCACTTCTGCTCCGACTCCTAATCGATGTAGAAAATGCGCGAGTTGATTGGCACGAGTATTTAACTCTCGATAGGAAAGGTGTTGCCCTTCAAAGACAACAGCGATCGCGTCGGGAGTTTTCTCGACTTGTCTTTCTACCCGTTGATGCAAACAAAGCTGCTCTGGATAAACAACCTGCGTTTGATTCCATTGAATCAGGAGTTGCTGTTCTGCTGCGGTCAGTAACGGTAGCTGACTGAGGCGTTGCTGTGGATTGGTGACGATTCCTTCCAGCAACATTCGCAGGTGTCCGATCAATCGCTCTATCGTATCGACTGCGAACAAATCAGAGTTATATTCCAGTCCGCCTAACAATCCCTGTTCAGTTTCACTGAAGAGAAGCGATAAATCAAACTTGGCAGTGCTACTCTCCAACGGTTGAGGAGTGATTGTTAGTTCTGGCAATGCTAGTGTAGTTGTAGGCACATTTTGCACCCCGAACATGACCTGAAACAGGGGAGCATGGCTCAATGTTCGCTCTAAATTAAGCGCTTCGATCAGTTGTTCAAACGGGAGATCCTGATGAGTGTAAGCCTGCAATGTCACTTCTCGCACCCGCGCCAGTAACTCGCTGAATGGGGGATCACCTGATAGATCTGTTCGCAGAACCAGTGTGTTAACGAAGCAGCCAATCAGGGATTCTGTCACGCTTTGGGTGCGATTCGCGATCGGCGTACCAACCAAAATATCCGTTTGCTGAGTGTAGCGATACAGCAGCGTCGTGAAGGCTGTCAGCAGGGTCATGAATAGCGTAGCGTTGTGTTGTTGACTCAGTTGCTTGAGCTTGGCAGTGAGAGAAGCCGAAAGTTGCAGCCAGTAGGTTTTTCCCCGAAAGGTTTGAACCGGAGGACGCGGATAATCGGTGGGTAGCGATAACAGTGGCGGTAAAGACTGTAGGTGTTGTTTCCAGTAAGATAAATGTGTGTTCAGTCGATCGCCCTTGAGGGATTCTCGCTGCCAATAGGCAAAATCGGCGTATTGAATCGGCAGTTCCGGTAACGGAGAAGGATTGCCCTGAGAAAAAGCGCGGTAAAGAACCACTAATTCACGCATCAACACCTGTGCTGACCATGCATCCGAGACAATGTGATGAATCGTACATAAGATAGTATGTTCAGTGGATTGCAACCGCAGCAGTGTAATTCGTAAAAGCGGAACCTGACTCAGATCAAACGGTTTTTGAGCTGCTTCGATCGCAAGACGCTGAATTTCTGTTTGCCGTTGAGTCGTGGATTGTTCAGATAGATCTACCACAGGAATATTGAGACTGACAACCGGATGAATGACTTGAAGCGGTTGCCCTTGAAGCGTGGTAAAACTGCTCCGCAACACCTCATGACGGCGTAGAATTTCATTCAAACTCTGCTCCAAAGCGGGAATATTCAAACAACCTTGTAAGTGCAGAACTGTGGGAATGTTGTAAACAGCGTTCTCTGGCTCTAGCTGATTCAAAACCCACATACGCTGCTGCGAGAAAGACAGTGGGTTTCCTGCCTGTGTAGGACAACGAGCCACGATCGACTGCTTACTAGAATCCACAGATTCACCGCACAGACGCTTTTCTAGCAGGGCGCGTTTTGCGTCTGAAAGCTGCAATTTTCGAGTTGCGATCGAGTCGTCGTGCTGCATAATTTTCTATCCCACCTTTTGAATAAGTTCTTGCGCTTCTGTTTCGGTTAGTTCTTCAATTTCCGCCAGCAGGATTGCTTCGATCTGTTCAGCAACTGCTGCAACCGTGTGCGCCTCAAAGAGTTGCCGCAGCGGGAGTTCCACCTGAAAGGTCTGGCGTAGTCGAGCCAGCACTTGAGTTGCCAACAAAGAGTGTCCACCTAGCTCAAAGAAATTGTCGTAAATGCCAACCATTTCCAACCCCAGAATTTCTGACCAAATAGCAGCGATCGTCGCTTCAACCAAATTGCGAGGTGCAACATAAGATTGGACAGATTTGGCTTTTTCAGGTGTAGGCAGCGCATGATGATCAACTTTGCCATTGGCAGTCAAGGGCAACGCTTTTAATTCCACAAAGGCAGCGGGAATCATGTATTCCGGTAGCTTCTGCTTCAGAAATTGCCGCAGGTCTGACACAGGAATTGAAGCCTGTAGTACTACATAAGCAACCAGCACCGGATTTTTCGGATCGTCTTCCCTCAACTGCACGATGGCTTCTCTCACCTCTGGATGGTGTAGCAATCGCGCTTCAATTTCTCCCAGTTCAATCCGAAATCCATGCAATTTAACTTGCTGGTCAACGCGCCCCAAAAACTCCAGGTTGCCGTTGGGTAAATATCGAACGAAATCTCCAGTTTTGTAAAGTCGTCGATCAAGCTGATGAGAGATAAATTTTTCAGTTGTTAGATCAAAACGGTTCAAATACCCTCGCGCTAGTCCTGCACCAGCGATATAAAGTTCACCTGTGGCTCCGATCGACACAGGATGTCCGTGACTATCCAGAACATAAATCTGCGTGTTGGCGATCGCTCGTCCGATCGGCACTGTTTCCGAAATGCGGTTCGCTAAATCCTCTGGCTTAACAGCATACGTGAGTACTCCCACCGTTGTTTCCGTCGGCCCATAGTGATTAAAGATTTCGCAGGTGGGCATCTGTTGTTGAATCTGCTCAATTAAGCTCCAACGGCAAACTTCTCCGCCCAAAACTAATCGCTGTCGAGGCAAAATTTTGGTGGGATCTGGACAATCGAGTAAAGCTTGTAGATGTGACGGAACGATCTTGAGACAGTCGATCGGGTGTTGGCTAAAATATTCAGCCAGTGCTTGAGCATCACAGGCGCGGTCAACCGCAATGATATGTAAACAGCCGCCGCTACAGAGACAGGGAAACAGCATTGTGTAGCTGAGGTCGGCTGCCAGCGTAGACACGATCGCATAGCTGGCGTTAGGTGGAAAATTTAACCGCTCTGAAATGCTGTGCAGGTAGTTGAGAATCTGTCGATGTTCAATCATCACTCCCTTAGCTTGTCCAGTCGAACCAGACGTGTAAATAATGTAGGCAGTGTTGGTCGGAGCGATCGCAAGATTGAGATTCTCAGGGCTGTGTTGAGCGATCGTCGCTTGATCGTGATCCACACAGATCACCTGCGGCAGGGATTCAGGTAGGCGATGCAATAGCGATTTCTGAGTGAGGACGATCGGCACCTGAGCATCCTGCAACCGAAACTCCAAGCCAGCAGTTGGCAAGGCTGGATCTAGCGGCAGGTAAGCACTTCCTACTTTTAGAACTGCTAGAATTGCGATAATTAGCTCTAACGATCGCTCCAGATAAATCGCAATTGCAGTATCTGGTTTAGCCCCGCATTGTTGTAGATAGTAAGCGAGTCGGTTAGCTTGACTATTTAATTCTCGATATGTCATCGATTGGCTCTCAAACACCAATGCAGTGGCATCTGGATTTTGCTCAACTTGCTGTTCAAATTGCTGAGGCAAACACGCATTGAGTGGGTAGGCAACCGCCGTATTGTTCCATTTGACTAGCAGTTGATCAAGGTCTTCAGCGCTGAGAAGATTAAGTTGAGCGATCGAGCCTTCTGGTTGAGCAGTGGCACTTTCGAGTAGAGTTTGTAGCTGAGACGCAAGACAGGAAACCGCTTGAGTAGAAAACAGGTTGGAATTGTACTGCAACTCGATAGTTAGATGACCTGCTTGTGTAAAGCTGCTGAGTTTTAGATCGAAGCGATCGCTATAAACTTGCTGTCGCTCAATTTCCCAGGATAGTTCTGGCACAGATTGGGATAACTGCTCAAAAAACTCAAAGCTTAAGGGAAAAAATTCTTGATCCTTCAATCCATCAAACCTGTCCTGCCACTCCTCCATCGCCTGCCAGGTTTGATGAGTTTGACGCAGCACTTCGCTGAATGAAATCCCTTTGGTTGACTGACTTTTTAAGGGTAGAGACTGGCTCAATAAGCCAACAACAGACTCTAATTCTTCATACTGTTGATAGCTCCAAACGACTCCGATCGTGATTTCTGCTTGTCCGGTCAGTCGTTCAATTAACACCTGCCAACACGCTAGTAAAAAGAGTGCGATCGACACACCATACCGCCCTGCTGTCGCTTGAATTTGAGTGTTAATTTCAGGCGAGAGGGGAACAGAATAAACCTGTGGCTTAAATGAAGTGATACCATCTGAGATCATTCTAAATGGCAACTTTAATGAGGTTAGCTGCGAATGCTGCCAGTACGATTCCGCAGTGTTATTTTCTTCTAACAGTTCATTCTGCCACTCTGAGAACTGTACATATTGCACCACTTCCTCTGATGAAATTTGATCTATCAAGTTATGCGTGTAAGCTTGAAATAAATCCTTTACCAAATTTTGTAAACTTCTCGAATCTGCACAGAGCGCAGGCAATGTCAGGATCAGTAAGAATTCTTGGGGTGACAGTGCAAGTAAGAGCGATCGCAACAATGGCAACTGTTCTAGACTCTCGAACTCGCCTTGTTCTGCTTCGATCAAGGATTCGATTTGAGAAGCTTTAGCTTCAACGCTCAGATCACAGTATCGCCAGACGATTGAAGCTACAGGATGAATGATTTGCAGCGGTTGTTTCATCCCAGCCCGACGACCAAACGTAGTTCGTAAACTGTCATGGCGATTAACAACAGCTTGGAGAGCAGCATGTAGGCGATCGACATCAATCTCTCCGTTTAACTGAATCACACATTGAGCGATATAGCGATCGCCAGATGCCTGTAGCCCCCACAAGCGCTGTTGTTGGGGAGACAATCTATATCCTGTAATGATTGGGTCTTGCATAAATCTATTTCTCTTAACTCAGTCTTAATTGACGGATAGGCGGCGATCGACAGACATCTCTCCCATTGCCACAACAATTTTGCGGAACCCAATGTAAGGATTGCGCCCGTGAGCCACCAGCAAATTATCCAACATCAAAATGTCTCCTGGCTGCCAGGTAAACTGCTGTTTTAGCTGTTGATAAAGCTCTTCAATTTCCGTTAAAACAGATGCTTCAATGTCCGACCCATCGCCGTAATAAACTTGACGCGGCAGCATTTCTGCACCAAATAAATCTATCAGGGATGCCTGAACGGACAGATCCAAAAATGATAGATGATGGAGTTGCAACTGATTGAAAAATACCCACTCCTGGGTTTTTGGGTGCTGAATGATCGCAGGTCGAATCTGGCGAGTTCTTAAGCCGTCATGATCCAGCCATTCAAACTCGATTCCTGCTTGGTGACAGTAGGTTTCAACAATAGCGCGATCGCTGGTGCGGAAGAAATCTTGCCAGCTTACATCTAACCCTTTCGTGTAGTTGCGGACGTACATTAGTTGCTTTTCTGATAAGCGATCGCGGACTGCCGAACTGAGACGCTGATACATCTGCCGACAATCGACGATCGGGGTTTCTCCGCCTTGTTCAGCAGGTTGCACACAGTAGAACCAGATTTTTATCGGATAGCGATGCAGGTGAGAGCTTTCGTTGTGAAACAGAATTGCTTTGTCAGCAGGATAGGGAGTGGAGCCGTACACTTTTCCGCTAATGCCTGCTCTGGGTAAATCGCCATACTCCTCAAATAACTCTGGACAAATTGCTTGAGCAAATTGCTCAAACGCCTGAGCCGATGGAACCTGAAATCCCCGAAACAGAATGCCTCCATGCTGCAATAGTTGGGTTTCAATCCAATCGCAATTTTCTCTGACCCAATCTGCTACGTCTAAGGATTCGATCGCGGGTTCTACCATTAGCGGCAGCGGCGCATGGGATTGTAACACTCGCGTTCTAATCAGTTCTCCTTGCGGCAGGCTGATCGCTTTTGGCACGATTTGCTTAAATTTCTTCAGGTTCTCTAACTTGCGTTGTTTTTGAGCAATGGCTTTTTGCGATTTTTCGGCATCGGTGTACAGATTCAAATGACCTATCGGTGTATCGGGCTGGGCCACAATACTGTTGAGCAAGGCTTCAAACTGTCGTGATAAGGCTGCGATCGTGTCTGAACGAAACAGATCTGTGCGGTAATTCCAGGTGCCAACGGTTCCCTGATCCGTATCTTCCATAAACAATGCCAAATCAAATTTAGCGGCTCCTGTTTCAACCACTAGAGGTGTTGCGGTTAATCCAGATAGCTTTAGCGGTGGCATGGGAGCATTTTGTAAAACAAACAAAACTTGAAACAGGGGCGTGTGGCTGCGGCGATCGGAACGCAATGCATCTACTAGGCGAGAAAATGGTAAATCCTGATGGGCATAGGCTTCCAGCATCACCGTTCGCACCCGTTGCAGCAAATTCCTAAAACTGGGATTGCCGGAGAGATCCGTTCGGATTACCAGTAAATTAACGAAGAAACCAATTAATGGTTCAATTCCAGCATGGTTGCGGTTTGCTACATCAGTACCAACAACAAGCTCTTCCGCTCCGCTGTAGCGGTGAAGCAGTGTTTGAAATGCTGCTAGTAGCGTCATGAATAGGGTCGCTTCTGCCTGACGGCTTAACTGCTTCAGTGCTATCGCTAAATTGGGAGGTAGGGTGAACGTCGCGATCGCACCCGGTGCAGTTGGGATGGATGGGGGTGGGTCGATCGGTAATTTCAGTTGGGGCAGTCCGGTGAGTTTCCGCTGCCAGTAAGACATCTGCCGCTGCAACACTTCTCCCTGCAACCATTGTCGCTGCCAGACAGCAAAATCGGCGTACTGAATGGGCAGGGCTGGCAGTGGAGCAGGATTTCCTGTTAGCAAGGCGTTGTAGCAAATGGTCAATTCTTGTACCAGCACGCCTAGCGACCAGCCATCAGAAACAATATGGTGTAGGGTCAATAGCGCCACATGCTCAAACTCCGACAGCCGCAGCAACTCAGTCCGCATTAATGAACCTTGCGCCAGATCGAAGGGGAGACGAGCCGCTTCGGTAAGCAATTGTTGTAGCTCCAGATTGCGTTGTGTTGGCTCCAGGCTACTGAGATCAACAATGGGAATTTTTACTGTTTGCACCGGAGCAATCACCTGAACAGGGTTGCCATCAACGAGCGGAAACGTAGTCCGCAAAATCTCATGGCGCTGCACGATCGTGCTCAAACTCTGTTCCAAGATGGCGATATCCAGGAAACCGCTCAAGCGTAGCGCGATCGGCATATTGTAAGCAAAATCGCCTGGTTGCAGTTGATCCAGAAACCACAGTCGCTCTTGAGCAAATGACAGCGGCAAATTGTCTCGTTGGAGAACGGGTTCGATCGGCGGAACCTGGGATTCTGACTTAGCTTGGATCTGCGATCTTACTTCCTCTGCTAAGGCTGCGATCGTGGGAGATTCAAACAGGCAACGTAGTGGAAGTTCGACTTGAAATGATTCCCGAATCCGGGAGATTACCTGCGTGGCAAGCAGAGAGTGACCTCCCTGTTCAAAGAAATTGATATCTATGCCAACGGATTCCACACTAAGTACCTGCTGCCAGATCTCCGCGATCGCGGACTCGATCGGATCGCGGGGTGCCGCAATGTTGGTTAACTCCGATCGAATAGGCTTCAGAGCCGCCAGCGCCCGACGATCGATTTTACGATTCGGAGTCAGAGGGAACGATTCCAGCACTCGAAATTCGCTGGGCACCATATACTCTGGTAGCTGCGCTTTGAGAAATTCTCGTAAGGCAGAGTCGGCGATCGGTGAGTCGTTTGGTACAACAAATGCCAACAGGTACGGATGGGGTTCTCCTGAGAGCAATACGACAACTTGGCGGACTTGAGGATGCTGAGACAGCACCGCTTCAATCTCACCCAACTCAATGCGGAATCCCCGCAGCTTCACCTGATGATCCACTCGCCCCACATATTCGATGCTGCCATCCGCTCGATACTTCACGCGGTCACCCGTCCGATACAACCGCGCTCCTGGGGTTGCACTAAATCCATCCGGGACAAATCGCTCTGCCGTCAGGTCATCTCGTCCCACATACCCCCGCGCCACGCCTGCTCCGCCGATGTATAGTTCTCCGATGATGCCAATGGGCACAGGCTGCTGTTCTTTGTCGAGAACGTAGAGTTGGGTATTGGCGATCGCACGTCCAATCACGGCGGCTTCTGTGGCATCGGTGAGGCAATGGCGCGTAGACCAGATTGTGGTTTCCGTGGGGCCGTAGAGATTCCATAGTGCCGCGCCGCGTGGTAACAACTGGGCAGCAAGGTCGGGGGTGAGGGCTTCTCCTCCACACAGCATCGTTAGACCCGGTAATCCCTGCCAATCGGCTTCTAGCAGCAGTCGCCAGGTGGCAGGAGTTGCTTGCATGAAGGTGGCTTGAGCGCGAGTGAGCGTAGCTGCCAATCGTTGACCATCGACTGCCGTGGCTCGGTCTACCAGTTCTACCGTGGCCCCCACAACGAGAGGCAGCAGCAATTCCAGCACCGCAATATCAAACGAGAGCGAGGTGACAGATAGCAGCACATCGCCCGGACTCAGGTTCAAGTCCTGCTGCATCGCGTAGAGAAAGTTGACCACCGCGCGATGAGGAATCTGCACCCCTTTTGGTCTGCCCGTGGAGCCAGAGGTGTAGAGGATGTATGCCAACTGGGCTGAAGTCGTTGGGCAGGGGAGAGGCGATCGAGATGAACAATCACGCCAGACTTGATCGAGCGGCAAAACCAGACCTGCAAAAGGTAAGACATTTTCCAGAGTTGTGTCGGTCAGCAGCACGGCAACTTGAGCATCGGTGAGGATGAAGGTAAGGCGGTCTGGGGGATAAGCAGGGTCAAGGGGAACATAGGTGCCACCTGCTTTGAGAACGGCGAGTAGAGCAATTAAGAGGTCAGGGGAACGCTCCAGAAATAGACCGACGCGGGTTTCGCTGCAAACTCCCACCTGTTGCAGATGGTGAGCGAGATGGTTGGCACGCTGGTTGAGGGTGTCGTAAGTGAGGGCGGAGTCGTGGTAGCGCAGGGCGATCGCTTCTGGTCTTTGTTGCACCTGAGCTTCCACCCATTCATGCAGGCATAATTCAGGAATCTCGGTGTTGGTTTGATTCCACTCCACTAGCATCATTTGCCGCTCTGTGGATGTTAATAACGGCAGATTGGCAAGGCGCTGCGCTGGGTCAGCCACGATGCCAGCCAGCAAAGTCTGAAAATGCTCCAATAACCGCGCGATCGTGCTGTCATCAAACAGATCAGTGTTGTACTCTAGTGCCCCTAGTAGTTCTTCTTCCGAGTCGGTAAACACCAGAGTCAGATCAAACTTGGCGGTATTAGTCGCGTTCGCTTGTGGAGTCAAGGTTAAGCCGGAAGTTTCAAGCGGTGCGATCGTGGGATGTACACTCAGCATCACCTGCACCAAAGGCGTATGGCTGGTCTGACGCTCTAGGTTTAGAGTCTCAATTACTTGCTCAAACGGCACATCTTGATGGGCGTAAGCGTTCAGTGCCGTTTCACGCACCTGAGCAAGCACCTGAGAAAGCTGAGGATTGCCCGATAGATCGGTGCGGAGAACTAGCGTGTTGAGAAAGCAGCCAATCAAATCGGCAAGCCCTGGATGATGGCGATTGGCGATCGGGGTGCCAATCAAAATATCGGTTTGCTGGGTGTATCGGGACAGTAACGTGGCAAATGCCGCCAGCAAGGTCATGAATAGGGTTGTCCCGTGCTGCTGTCCTAACTGCTGGAGTGCCTGTTTGAGCGGAGACTGTATTCGCAGCCATTCGGTTTTACCCCGAAAACTCTGAACGGCTGGACGGGGGCGATCGAGGGGTAGCGGGAGCAGAGTGGGAGGGTTGTGCAATTGCTGCTGCCAGTATGCTAACTGGGCTTGCATCACGTCTTCTTGTAACCAGCGCCGCTGCCAGTCAGCAAAATCAACGTACTGAATCGGGAGGTCTGGTAAGGGAGCAAATCTCCCGTGGCAGAAGGCATCGTAGAGAACCGCCAGTTCCCGCACTAGAATTTGTGCTGATCCGGCATCTGCAATCAAGTGGTGCAGAGTGACAAACAGCAGGTGTTTAGTTGGTTGGAGTTGCGCGATCGTGACCCGCAAAAGAGGAGCCTGACTCAGATCAAAGCTGTGTTGCGCTACTTCTGCCGCCAGCCGCTGCGTCTCGGTTTGCTGCTGAATGGCTGAGAGTGCTTGCAGATCGACAACGGGTAGATTGAAGCTGAAAGGTAGGTGAATGACTGCTTGGGGCTGCCCATCCTTAGCTTCAATACTGGTACGCAAGACTTCATGCCGCTGCAAGAGGGCGTTGAAACTCTGCTCCAAAGCGGACAGATTCAAGGAACCGCTAATATGCAGCACGGTGGGAATGTTATAAGCTGGATTGTTCGGTTCCAACTGCTGCAAAAACCAGATCCGCTGCTGGGCAAACGAGAGGGGTAAGACTTCACTACGGGGAATGGGTTGAATCGGCTGGAACGACTGAACGATCGCCTGCTCTGATTTCAGGCTCTCGGCGAATTCTGCAATGGTTGGAGACTCGAATAAGCGCCGCAGCGGAACCTCCACCTGTAAGGCAGATTGCACCCGTGCGATCGCTTGCGCCACCAGCAGCGAATGTCCACCTAATTCAAAAAAGTTATCGTGAATGCTGATCGATTTGCGTCCCAAGATCTGCGTCCAAATTTCAACTAAAATCGCTTCTGTGGCGGTGCGGGCTGGAATGGGGAAACTCTCCGCAGGCGTGGCATCTGGAGCAGGAAGGGCACGGCGATCGACCTTGCCATTTTGATTCAGCGGCAGCGCCTCCAGCAGCACGCAGACAGAGGGTACCAAATAGCTGGGTAATTGTTGCAGCAGATCACGCCGTAAGCTGTTGGAATTCAAGTCTGTGGCAGGTTCTGGCACAACGTAGGCAACTAATTGGGCAGGATCTTGCCGCAGGATCACTACAGCGTCTTGAACCGCAGAATGCTTTCGTAGCGCAGCTTCCACTTCTCCCAGTTCAATCCGAAAGCCGCGCCATTTCACCTGTTGATCTGCCCGTCCGACAAATTCCAGCTTGCCATCGGCACGATAGCGCACGAGATCCCCGGTTTTGTACAAGCGCTTACCTGCCACAGAACTGAACGGATGGGGCAAAAATGCCTGATCTGTCAGGTCTGATCGCCCCAGGTATCCCCGCGCCAACCCGACGCTGCCGAGATACAGTTCACCAATGACCCCGATCGGAACGGGTTGTTTGTGACGATCCAGCACGTAGGTTTGGGTATTCGCAATGGCACGCCCGATCGCGGGGTTCGTATCCGTCGCCGTACATTCAGCTACCGTAGCGCACACGGTTGTTTCGGTCGGGCCATAGGCATTGAAAAATTGTCGCCCCACTGCCCAAGTGGAAACTAACGCCGCTGGACAGGCTTCTCCCGCCACAATCAGTGTGTGCAGAGCAGGCAGATTAGACGGAGACAGAGCGGCGAGAGCAGACGGGGGCAGCGTTGCGTGAGTAATGGCGTGAGTTTGCAAAAACTGCTGCAATGGCGAACCGGGCAATCGCTGATCAGATCGACCTAGATACAGTGTGGCCCCCGATCGCCATGCCATCACCAGTTCCCATACCGACGCATCGAAGTTAAACGAGGCAAATTGCAGAATGCGGCTGTCTGACGATAAGCGAAAGGTTTGCTGTTGTGCCTGACTCAGGTTTGCCAGTCCGCGATGAGTCAGCAGCACGCCTTTTGGCTGTCCGGTAGAACCAGATGTGTAAATGACGTAAGCCAGATGATCCAGCGTGACAGAACTGGCAGGATTTGTGGTGGAACAGGCAGCGATCGCGCTCCAATCTGCATCCAGGCAGACAATCGAACCTGAGTAAGACGGCAATCGACTTTGCAGATCACGCTGGGTCACTAAGCCAACGATCTGTGCATCAGCCAGCATAAATGCCAATCGATCGCTAGGGTAGTCCGGATCAAGCGGCAGATAAGCGCCTCCAGCTTTGAGAACTGCCAGGATCGCAATCAGCATGTCTAGAGACCGTTCTAAGCAGATCCCGACCCGTTGATCAGGATCGACTCCCCAGCTTTGGAGGAAGTGAGCAAGCTGATTTGCTCGATCGTTCAGTTCCCCGTAGCTAAGCGGTTGCTCGTTCCATAGAGCAGCGATCGCGTCTGGGTGCTGTTGCGCCTGCATTTCCACCCAGTGATGCAGACATACCTGCGGATAGTCCGTCTGAGTTTGAGTCCAGGTTTCTAGTAGCTGATGCCGCTCTGGTTCTGTTAAAAGCGGTAACTGAGAAAGCCGCTGATGAGGGGTTGACGCAATTCCAGTCAGAAGCATCTGAAAATGATTTACCATGCGGAGCATTGTCGCAGCGTCAAAGAGATCGGTGCGGTATTCAATCCAGCCTTCAACACCCTCGGCGGTTTCTAGCAAGTTCATCACCCAATCAAATTGCGTCGTTCCTGTGTGCAGAGGGCGCGGTTTTAGACTCAATTCACCACACCTCTGCGGCGCGATCGGCGCGGTTTGCAGGGTAAACATGACCTGAAGCAGTGGCGCATGACTGAGACTCCGCTCTGGTTGCACCACCTCCACCAGCTTTTCAAACGGTAAATCTTGATGGTGACTTGCTTCTAGGACAACCGATCGCACTCGTTGCAGCAGTTCTAGAAATGTGGGATCGCCCTCCAGGTTGGTTCGCAATACCAGCGGATTTACCAGCACCCCCATCAGAGCTTCTGTCTCAGCGCGATTGCGGTTTGCTACCGGAGCGCCAATCAAAATATCGGTTTGATCCGTGTAGCGGTAGAGCAGTGTTTTGAAGGCTGCCAGCAACGTCATAAACAGGGTTGCCCCGTGCTGCTGTCCCAGCGATCGCAGCGGTTGAATGAGTGACTTGGGTAGGTGAAGCGCTTGCACGGCTCCCTGAAAGCTTTGCACTGGAGGACGGGGACGATCGCAGGGGAGTGGTAAAACTGCCGGAGCTTCCGCAAGCTGCTGTCTGCCGTAGGATAAATGCTGCTCCAGATCCTTTTGCAACCACTGCCGCTGCCACACTGCAAAATCGACGTATTGAATCGGCAAATCCGGTAGCGGCGAGGATTGCCCATCCAGAACCGCCTCGTATAGCAGTGCCAGTTCTCGAACGAAAATTCCTAGCGACCAACCATCCGCCACGATGTGATGCACATTGAGCAGGAGAACATACGTCTCTGCATCCAACTTCAGCAGGGTTGTTCGCAGCAGTGGGCCCTGCGCTAAATCAAACGGGCGTTGTGCTACCTCAGTTGCCAACTGCTGCACGGCTGCTTCCTGCTCAGATGGGGGCAGAGATTGTAAATCTATCATTGGCAGATCCCAGGATGCAGCAGGTTGAATGACCTGCATCGGTTCCCCATCCGATACGGTAAAGATCGTTCGTAGTCCTTCGTGGCGCTGACAGAGCGCGGTCAGACTTTGCTGCAAACCAGATACCTGTAGCCGACCCTTGAGATCGACGGCTGCGGGCACGTTGTAAAGCGGAATTTCTGGATAAAGCTGATGCAGAAACCACAATCGCTGTTGAGCAAATGACAGCGGAAAAGCATGACCTGTTCGAGGTTGGGGCTGAATTCGCGATCGCGCCTGCCGACTTTGCTGAAGCCGCTGAGTTAGTTTCGCTAGTTGATCCGGCGATAGGTTGGCTATCCGATCGGCATTATTCATAATCTCCCCCTAGGAATTCAGCTTCTAGTTCTGCCAGCAGGTCAGGATTAACTTGATCGGCGATCGACTGAGCAATCACCTCAGCCAGCTTTGCCACGGTAGGTTGATCAAACAAGCTCCGCAGCGACACCTCTACTGAGAAGGTTTCACGAACGCGGGAAATCACCTGGGTTGCTAGTAGGGAGTCTCCCCCTAAATCAAAGAAAGTGTCATGAATGCCAACCTGATCACGGCTCAAAAGCTGGCACCAGATGTCTGCCAGTGCCGTTTCGATCGCTGTGCGGGGAGCCACAAAAGCAGATTCTAAACTCGGTGCAGCGAGACGCTTTAGAGCCAGCAGCGATCGACGATCAACTTTCCCATTTGCCGTTAGCGGTAAAGTTTCCATCGGCATATAGGCAGACGGTAGCATGTACTCTGGTAGCTTCTCCGCCAGAAACGTTCGGAGTTTCTGTGGCTGAAAGTGCTGAACCGATGCAGGACTTCGCGCCAGCAGCACATCAAACCCTAGCCACTCAGCGATCGAGCCAGATTGAGCCAGGATTTGACAATCGGTAAATCCAGCAGCGGTGAGAACCTGCCGCCACTGTGCCTGAGACAGTAAGGGATGCTGTTGTCGCAGATGGGTGTCTTCAAATCGATCGAAGCCCTGTTGCAGCCCCATACTGAGATCAAAGGCAGGATGGAACTGGGTTTCTTCTAGCAGCAGTAACAGTCCCCCTGGTGCCAGAAGCGAACGAATGTGGTGCAAGGTTTCGCTGATGTTGCGAGTGGCATGAAGAACGCTGGAGGCAATTACGACATCGAAAGTATGCAATTCATAGCCCTGTTCCTGCGGGTCTTGCTCTAGATCTAGTCGCCCAGTTTGCAGAAATGGGTAAGCCGCAAACCGCGATCGCGCCCGCTGCAAGAAATAGCTGGAAATATCGGTGAATAAGTAAGTCGTACGCTCAGGAGGAAGCTCAGGCAACAGATGCAGCGTCGTAGAGCCAATCCCTCCACCAACCTCCAAAATTCGCAGCGGTTCAGGTTGCCAGGATTGGGCAATCTTGCTGATTAGCGATCGCATTACAGCGTTGCTTGCCTGAAATTGCTTTTGATAAATTTCTGGAACTGCGTCGGCAGCGTAAATTTCGGCTGAATGCTGCGTCTCAGTTAGGATATCCGCCAGATTTTCAGCTACCTGAAGGAGTAGTTGGGCTGCTTCCTGACTCAATCCCCAACCTTGTGTCGCTCCTGTGTGAACACGGGCAATCAGATCGCGAGATAGATGGGTCGGTAAGGGAGATACTTGCACAAAGCGATCGCCCTGCTGACTCAGCCAGCCATTCTGTGTTAGTTGAGTCAGTGCCCGTTGCAGCCAGCGTTGATAGCGGGGTTGAATCTCACAGCGTCGCAGCAGTTTTGTCGCATCGGCATTGTCAGGGTTGAAGGCTCCTAGCTTGTGTAACGCAACGCCTGTAGCGTGGAGATAAAGCTGCTCCAGAGATTGCCAAAATTCTGAGAATGTTTTGAGGTCGATCGGCTCGGCAGGTGGAGTCGGCTGGAGTGATTTGGTTAGCACCTCCCACTGCTGGGGTGTCACCGATGCTTGCCGCTGCAAAAACAGTGAATCTGATTGACCCGCATCGGGAACCACATACGCTACAAGCTGCTGAAGCGATCCGTCCCCCGTTGCTAAAACAACTGCTTCCTTCACTGCTGGATGTTGCGCTAGAGTGGCTTCAATTTCCCCTAGCTCAATCCGATAGCCCCGCAGTTTCACTTGAGAATCTTCGCGCCCCAGAAACTCAATCTGCCCACTGGGTAAATATCGCCCCAAATCTCCTGTGTTGTAGAGCCGTCCGAGTCGAGGATGTTCGATGAAACTGGCGATCGTTCTAGTGTCATCCTGCCAGTAGCCCTGCGCCAGGCCCATTCCCGCAATATACAACTGCCCTGGCACCCAGACTGGACGCGGCTCTAATTGCTCATCCAGTACATAAAACTGCTGATTTCGCATCGGTTGCCCGTAGGGAATGCTTTTCCAAACTGGATCAACAGCCGCGATCACATACAGAATCGACCAAATCGAAGCCTCAGTCGCTCCGCCCAAACTGACCACTTGCACCGCTGGAACGAGTTGTTTGAGGCGATCGGGCAAGGAAAGCGGCAGCCAGTCTCCACTCAGCAGCACCAGTCGCAGGCTGTCCGGTAACACTCCGCAGCGCCCTGCACCATACTCCAGAAGCATTTGCATCAAGGCGGGAACTGAATTCCACAGTGTGACGTGTTCGCGCTCCAAAATCTCTGACCAAACGGCGGGATCTTTCGTGGCTGTTGCAGGTGGCAAGACGATCGTGCCGCCCGCTGCCAGCGTTCCAAAAATGTCATATATCGACAGGTCAAAGCTGAGAGAAGAAAGGGCAAACACGCGATCGTGTGCTCCGACCTGGAAGCGCTGATTGATGTCCAGAATCGTATTGATAGCTCCCTGATGATCGATCATCACGCCTTTGGGAAGCCCTGTAGAACCGGAGGTGTAGATCACATAGGCAAGATCAGTTGGCTGCTGCACAGGTTCTAGAAGCGGCTCGTCAGTCCAGTCCGCATCCTCAATCCCCCAAGCCTGCAAATGGCTAGCAGCGAACGACGCTTGGAGACACCGATGCGTCAGAACATGCCGAACGGCAGTTTGCTCTAGCAAATACCAGCGGCGTTCCTGCGGCAGTTCCGGATCGATCGGCACATAGGCACCCCCTGCTATCAGGACTCCCAATACCGCAACAACTTGCTGCCAGCCTTTTTCTAAGACGATCGCCACCAGTTGATTCGGCAGCACTCCCGATCGTCGTAGCTGATGCCCAATGTAAGTAGCCCGACGCAAGAGTTCTGCATAGGTAAGGGTGCAATCGGGCGCAATCACCGCGAAGTGATCTGGCTGCATTTGCGCGTTTGCCATGAACAGGGTGTGCAGCAGATGCTTTGAAACCGGAGCAGCGGTCGCATTAAGGCTCGTCTGTAATTCCTGATCCGCAATGGGTAGTGCTACCGATCGAGCTGCCTGCCAGGGTCGATCGCAAGTTGCTAAATCTTCCAGCAGGTGACAGTAAGCCGTCAGCATCGCATCTACCATCCCGTCTGGAAATAATCCCTCCACAGCATCCCAATTGAACACCAGCGCTCCGTTGTCCTCGTAAACCTGGTGATCTAACCAAACTTGAGGGGTTTGAGCAATGCTGTAGACCAACTTGCCTAGCCATTCGGTCGCAAATGCTGTTTCATCCTGCATCTGCGGATTTGCCAGCAGACTGGTGAACACCACGGGCATGGTGGTTCGTCCGGCCCCTGCTTGAGCGCGCGAGAGTTCTCTCAAAACCCGAACGCCACTAACTGCGCTGTGTTCCAGGTCTTGCCACAATTGATATTGAAGCTGTTGGGCACGCTGCTGGAAGGAGTCCAATTGCCTGTAATCTACTGCCAGCAAAGTGAGAGACGTAAAATCACCGACGAGATCATTGACTTGAGGATGCAGCGGTAGCCGATTAAAGGTCGTCAGGTTAATGGTGAAGTGACGAGTTTTGCTCCAGGTGGCTAATACATCGGCATAGGCAGCCAGCAGAAATCCAGAGGGAGTCAAACCTGCTTGAATGGCGCGCTGCTTCAACTGCTGCCAAATTTCCTGCGATAGTCTCATAGTCCGACGTGCAAACCGAGGGGTGTCAATGGCAGTCGGTACGATCGCCAGGGGAAGTTCTGGTGCAGGGGGCAGTTGGGGAATTCGGGCTTGCCAGTAGGTGAGCGATCGCTGATACACCTCAGCGGTTTCCAGGGTCTTCAGCGCTAGAACGTAATCGCGGAATCTGAGATCCAGCTTAGAAAGCGCAGTGTCCTGCTGGTAAAGCTGCCGCCACTGTTTGAGTAACAGCGCCAGACTAGCAGCATCTACGAGCAGATTATCAAAGCTGAGAAACACGCGGATTCGCTGGTCATCCAATCGCGCTGCACTAACTTCAAAGAGGGGATAGATGTCGGACGGGCGTACTCGATGGGATAGCTGCTGTCGAATCGCGGCGAGTGCGGCGGTCATGGCTTCTGGAGACTTGCCACGCAAATCCCACTCGTGAATTTGATAAGGAGGCACCGAGGCGAGAACTTGCTGCTGTCCGTCGGGCAAGATGATCGTCCGCAGCGTATCATGATGTACTACTAACTGTTGAAATGCATCATTCAGCCGATGTAAATCTAGATTAGAACTGTCGAACTCGGCATAGACATGAGCGGCAATGTTGCCCATCTCAAACGATTGCGTTCTACCAATCCAGTACGCTTCCTGAATGTCGTTGAGTGGGAACGGCTGATGGTGCTGCTCTGGATCGGGTTGAATTTGGGGCAGAACTGGGTGAGTTGCGGTGGCAAGCTTGTGAACTAACTGAGCCGCTAAATCTGTGATTGAAGTATCTTCCAGCAGCACTGTAATAGCGATCGTAGCTCCTAGATCAGTTTCTAAATCGCTCTTTAGTTCCAGTGCCATAATGGAATCCAGCGCTAGAGTTTTGAGCGATCGCGATGATTCAATCTCTGCTAATGGAACTCTTAGTACGTGAGCAAGGCGATCTCGCAAGTAGCTCTCTAATGCCTGCTGTTGCGATTCTGGTTCCAGGGTCAGCAGCGTTTCACGGGACACGCTAGAGCGGGATGATCGAGCCTCAATTGGCGGACGATCGTCTAACTCTAGCCAATATCGTTGACGTTCAAAGGGATAGGTGGGGAGCGGTTGCCGCTGGCGGGGGTAGTCGCGATCGAAGCCAGCCCAATCAACATCAAAGCCGTGTAGATAAAGTTCCTTCAGACTATTCAATAGGGTTTCCCACTCGCCCGTTTGAGGTTCAAGAGACGGCAGCCACACTTGGGTTTGAGTAGAGAACTTTTGCCGCAAAGCTTCCAGCGTCGTCGAGTGCAATCCGATTTCTAGAAAGGATTGAAACCCTTGCTCTAGAAGCGTTTGAATTCCTGTCAGGCTATTGGTCGATCGAGACAAGCATTGTTGCCAATCAGTGCTTGCAGTGTTGTGATCTAGAAGTTGTCCGGTTGCTCCAGAAACCAGTGTCAGACAGGGAGCCGCAGCCTGCAAAGGATGTTCTGATGGGTGAGTAATGCACCGTATCGCCTCCTCCAAGCTCAACACGCCCGCCACACAAGCGGCTACCAATTCTCCTACTCCGTATCCCAGAACAGCATCCGGCTGAATTCCCCAAGACTGCCACAATTGCGCCAGCGCATACTCTAGTACAAACGCGATCGCTGCCGAATCTGACTCACTCACTTTTGCGACAGTGCCAGTATTGGGATAAAGCAGCGAAAGAAGTGACTGTTTCAGAATAGGCTGCAATCGCTGATCGCACTGCTGCAAAATTTGTCGGAACGTCGGCTGAGTTTGGTATAGCTGAGTTCCAACCCATGCCGTTGTGTCACCGGGGAACAAGAAGACAATTTTGTGTCGCTCTGTTGTTGTTGGCTGATCAATCAATTCGCTCGCATTTTGATGCAACCAGATCGCTAACTGCTGCTGAATTTCTGCTAAAGAATGGCTAACACAGGCAAAGCGGTAGTTAAAATGCGATCGTCCGACTGTCGCACTATGGCAAAGGTTTGCGATCACATCAGATGGCTGATCCTTGAGACACTCCACATACTGCTGAACTAGCGATCGCAGAGCAATTGGACTTTTTGCCGAAACGCTGAACAGGTGCAAGGGACGATCGAACTCAATAGACTGAACTGGCTGATCCGGAGGCGCTTCCACAATCACATGAGCATTCGTGCCATTTGCACCAAACGCATTAATTCCAGCAATCCGTCTTCCCTGAATGGGCATCCAAGGCGTGCGCTGAGTTGGAATTTTGGCAGGAATCTCCTCCAGCGAAATCGTGGGATTAAGTTGCTGAAAATGGAGATGCGGCGGTAATTCTTGATGATGCAGCGCCAGCACCACCTTAATTAGGCTGGCCATCCCCGAAGCAGTCTCTGTGTGTCCAATATTGGTTTTGACAGAGCCGAGGAACAGCGGAGTTTCTCCCGATCGCCCTTCCCCCAACACTGCCGCCAGCGCCCGAACTTCGATCGGATCACCGATCGGCGTTCCGGTTCCTTGCGCTTCAACATACGAAATTTGAGCAGGCTGAACGCCGGACTGCGACAAGGCTTCTCGGATTACCGTCTGCTGTGTTGCCCCGTTAGGAATCGTTAAGCCACCACTCGCACCGCCATGATTCACCGCCGTCCCGCGAATCACCGCCCAAATGTGATCTCCCGCCGCCTGTGCATCAGAGAGCCGCTTCAGAGCGACCACGCCGCAGCCTTCCGATCGCACATAGCCATCGGCTGCTGCATCAAAGGTGCGACAGCGACCCGTAGCAGACATCAACCGAGTTTTAGAAAAAATCACGTTCGCCTCTGGTGACAGAATCAGATTCACGCCTCCAGCTAACGCCAAATTGCACTCCCGGCTGCGGAGGCTCTGACACGCCAGATGAACTGCCATCAGCGACGAGGTACAGGCGGTATCCAACGCTAGACTTGGGCCCTGTAATCCCAATAGATAAGACAGGCGACCTGCGGCAAAGCAAAAGCCATTTCCCGTACCCAGGTAGGCATCGATCGCGGCCGGATTTCCGGCTCTGGCTTGCAAGTTGGCATAGTCACTGGTGCCAATCCCAACAAACACTCCAGTCTTGCTGCCCATCAAATCGCGCGGGGCTTGTCCGGCATGTTCCAGCGCTTCCCAGGCAACCTCCAAAAGCAACCGTTGTTGTGGGTCTATGCTAATGGCTTCCCGTGAACTGATACCAAAAAAATCGGGATCAAACTGATCCACTTGCGATAAGAATCCGCCCCAGCGCGTGTAGGTTTTACCAGGAGCATTCGGATTGGGATCATAGTAAGCATCTACCTGCCAGCGTTCTGGGGGCACTTCTGAAATCGGATCAATTCCATCCCGCAACAGTTGCCAAAATGCAGCCGGATGATTGGCTCCAGGAAACCGACAGCCCATGCCCACCAGCGCGATCGGTTCGGTCTTGGACTGCTGAAGGGCATCCAGTTGGGATTTCAACTCCACCGCTAGCAGTGCCAGCCGTTTTGGAGAAAGGTCTGTAATTTGTTCTAGAAATGCATTCATAGGATTGCCCCAGACATTTTTTCGGATAGCAGCCGCTCAACTTCGTCGTCCGACAACTGCTGAATTTTGGCTAAAGGATCAGTTAAGTCGATCGCAGGAGCAATCTCTTTCGCGATCGTGGGTTCCTTCCAGTTCAACAGGGTTTGAGCTAGATGGTTGGTCAGAGCGCTGACTGTGGGATGCTCAAACGCTAGAATTGCCGGAATTGCACAGCCCAAACTGGATTCCAATCGATGCTTTAGTTCCAGCGCCATCAGAGAATCCATCCCCAGTTCAAACAATCCTCGTTGCGGGTCTAAGCGCTGGGGAGGTTGAATTCCCAACACATGGGCAGCTTGTTCCTGAATGTGAGCTTGCAGCGTCTCTATGCGTCCGTTGGTAGGAAGGCTCTCTAGCGCCTGCAACCAGGAAGTTGGGGCGATCGATGGCTGAGTTTCAGTTGCTTGATTGGTTGCTTGATTGGCAAGCTGTTGCAACAGCGACGAGTCAGCATTTGGGAACACCTGGAAGAACTCCGACCAGGGCACAGGTAACACCGCCACCTGCGCTATCTCCTGATGCAGCAGATGTTCCAGCGCGGCTAAACCCTGTTCAGGCAGAAGAGTCCAGCTATCTGGTAACAGTCGATAACCCTGCTGGACGTAGCGCGATCGCATTCCCACTTCCGCCCAGTCTCCCCAGGAAATACTCAGAGCGGGTTGCCCCCGCGATCGACGGTAGTGAGCTAGGGTATCCAAAAACGCATTGGCGGCACTGTAGCTGCCCAACTGTTGCCCTACCGCTCCCAACAGTCCCGCCCAGGATGAGAATAGAACAAACCAATCGAGCGTCTGATGGTCAAACAGTCGATGCAAAACCCAACTGCCCAGCACCTTCGGGCGCAACACTGCCGTCAAGGTTTCGTGATCTAACTGCTGAAGCGGAACCAGCGGTTGAGGAACTCCTGCTAAGTGCATCACTCCACGAATTTCGGGACATCCCTGTTCTTGTAGGTGATGCAGCGCTGCGACCATCTGAGCTTCATCTGCCACATCAGCGATCGCTAGATAAACGGTTGCCCCAGATGCCTCGATCGTCCGAATTGCCTGAATCTGGTTTGCGATTCGGCTCTCTTGGGGTGCATCCCACTGGCTGCGGGGCGGTAGGGATGATCGTCCTAGCAAAATCAGATGTCGCGCTCCCTGCTGAACTAGCCACTGTGCGACCAGCAAGCCCAAATCTCCAAATCCTCCGGTGAGCAAGTAGCTACCATCTGGCTGAACCTGAATTGCGGATTGGATAGTAGCCTGATGCTGTACCAGACGAGGTGTGTACCAAGCTCCCTGTCGGTAGGCGATCGGGGGATTCCCAGAGATTGCTTGCCGTAGTGCAGCGGCATTTTGTTCAACTGATGCACGCGGATCAAGATCAATTAATCCGCCCCAACGTTGGGGTTGCTCCACTGCTATCACTTGCCCCAATCCCCAGAGTAAGGACGGAACAATAGCTTGTGAATCAGTCGGTTGAACAAACTGGCTCCCCTGAGTTACCAGCCATAGTTGCGACTGACTGGATGTGAGCGACTGAAGAAGAGACAAAACATCAGAGCAAAGTACTCCTGAAGCTGCTTCTAGTTCAGGGGTTGTTAAACTACTACTGTCAGGCAAATCCAGACTGTTGAGGTGAATTACTTTGAGAGCAGTTGTCTGATCAAACTTCTGTAACCACGATCGAGCGTCTTCAGACCCATTGCCCTGAACCAGGCTCACCCGCTTTCCATCTGCTCGAAGCTGTTTCGCTAGTTCTGTGCCGACTCCGCTCTGATCAGCCAAAATCAGCCAATCCTCAACGATCGCAAGTGTTTGAGCTACAATTACCGCTTGGTGTACTGGAGTTCCTTCAGGCGCGATCGCCCTCACCTCAGCAAATCCAGTGCTTTTTAGCAGTTCACACCAGCGCTCTTGACTAAGTAACGGATAATCAGGACGCAGCGATCGGTCTGTGAATTTCCACCATCCCTCTGTTAAACCGAAAACTAAGTCGAGCGATCGTTGAGGCTGTGTCCCTTCCAGCAATACGAGTAATCCGCCCGGTGCCAGTAATTGCCGCACATGCTTTAAGGTCTGCCGCAAATCTGCTGTGGCATGTAAAACATTGGCTGCCAGAATCACATCAAACTGCTGTGGAGAAAAGCCTTGAGGCTGTGGATCTTGCTCAATATCCAGCACTCCGTACCGCACAAATGGATAGTTGTGGAATTTTTGTTCTGCTCTAGTTGTCATCAACCGCGAAACATCTGTGAACCAGTACTCTGTTTGTGCGGCAGGTAGAGACGGAAGCACCTGAGCCGTCGTGCCTCCGGTTCCAGCTCCAATTTCTAGAATGCGGATTTGGCGACCTTTGGGTAGATCGTTCACAGCTTCAGCGATCGTTTGTTGCACCCAACAATTCATGACTTGAGCGGCCGGAGCGTGTTGATAAAGCTGCTCGACTAAATCCAGCGATCCGTCAGGAAAGAGTAGTTGCAGGGGGTCGCATTGCCCTCGCAACACGTCTGCTAGTCGGGTTCCACAGCGCTCCAACAGCGTTAATTCGGCACGACAGGCAGGGTAGGCTGCCCATAGATCATTCCATTGTGAAGCCTCTCTGTGAGCCGGAAGATTGCATTTCCACTGGGTTGAATTTAGTTGGCACAAAATTCCATCGTCCTGCAAAATTTGCAGCAGGCGTTCTAATAACCGCTGATGGGCTGTTGCAATTCCTAATTCAGTCAGGGAAGCAGTGGAGACGATCGCACCGTCTGAAACATTCCAGCCTAACTGCTGAAATGCCGAGAGAATGTAGGTCGTGCTGAGGATTTCTAGCTGCGGGTTAAGCTCCCGATAAATCGAGAGTTCAGACGGTGTGGATGGAGACAAACACTCGGTAATTTGCTGGGGCGATCGCAGCCAATCGGCAGGCTGAAGCGCGACAATGGGGGGGCTGATCGGTTGCCACTCAATTTGGTAAAACCAGTTCTCAGGTAGTTTTTGGGGTAACTGCGGCTCAGACACCCGCTGCAACCGGAGTCCAATCACCTCCATTAACACAGCACCCGTTTGATCCAAAATTTGAACCGTTCCTTCAAATTGTTTAGCCGTCGGGCTGATTTCTGAGTGTACGATCGCATGGCTCCACACCCGCTTTTCCAGAGGGCGATGCTGCTTTAACCTTTGGAAGCCAACGGGAAGATATTGTATCGATCGCGCTTGATCCACGATCGTACGGGGCAGTGCGGCAAAAAATACCTGTAAGCAGGCATCTAAAAAGGCTGGATGCAGGCTGTAATCGGCGCAGTCTGATTCCAATATTTCCAGCAGATGGATATCTCCTAGCGCTTCTCCATCGCGTCGCCAGAGTTGCTGAACTCCTTGAAAACTGCGGTCAAATTCCACGCCCCCTGTTAGCAAGTTCTCATAAAACTCTGAGGCAGTCACCGATTCGGAGCAACGAACCTGGATCTCACGCAGTGAATTCTCTGTAGTAGATTGTGGACGATCGCTCGATCGATTTCTCAAGTCACTATTTGCACCAGTACAAGCTTCCTTAAGGCGAGTTAAGTGCGGCAAATGATCGAGAATTTGATTTGCAGCTAATCCAAAGTCCAGCAGACAGGCAACTTCATCAACGCCCAATTGCTCCAGTTGTTGAATCAGCGGTAAACAGCTTTCTGGTGTGCCAATGAGCGATCGACTTGCAGCAAATTTCTCAAACACCAGATTTGCTAAAGCTTCTAGATCGGCTGCGGAAAGCTGGGTAACATCAACGGTTAAGCCTCGACTTTCTGCTAAACCCTTGAGCAAAGGCAGATTAGATTTCAGGTAATTGCAGTAGGGTTTTCGCGCTTGTTCACGAGTTTGTTGCAGATCATCTCCAATCAAGGTGTGCAATGTGACGGTGATTTGCCCTGTTGCTGGATCGTGACCCTGCCGCGATCGAGCCTCCCGATAGAGCGCAATTTTTTCAGCGAGTTCCTCCACCGTGTGATCAAACAAATGCGTGAGTAGATTGGCTCCGATTTCCCCAGCGCGAATAAAGGTTTTGGGACTGCCTGCTGCTGTCACCCAAATCGGCAATTCTGGTTGAATCGGGGTCGGGTAAATGCGAATTTCAACTGGAATATTTTTGCCATTCGGCATCCAGATAGAGTCCCCTCGCCACAGTTTTTGAACCGTTTCAATTCCAGCAAACAGAAGGTCATGCCGATCGTCGTAGCGATCAGAGCAACCCGCAAAATCATTTGGATTCCAGCCCGCCGCAAACGAAATGCCCACCCTGCCACCAGAGAGATTGTCTACCACTGCCCATTCTTCTGCTACTCGAATCGGAGAGTGCAGCGGCAGAACTACACTCCCTGCCCGCAGTTGAATCCGCTTCGTCTCTCGCGCTAGGGCAGCATGAAGTACAGCAGGATTTGGATAGAGACAGCCAAACTGGGTAAAGTGCCGTTCTGGAACCCACACGCTTGTAAAGCCGTGGCGATCGGCAAACCGGGCACTTTCAATGACCAGACGATATTTTTCTTCCAGCAGCGCATCTTCACCACTGGCAAAGAACATGAAACCGAATTGCATAGAAATTCCTGCTACGGTAATAGGACAGCCGTGGCGTGACGAATCCACTGCGGCGATGAACCATTGGCTGCTGTAGAGCAGCTATTGACCTGAAAATCGACCGAGCCATCGCCACGATCGAACAGCGAAATTTGCACGGTTCGAGGTTGTGGCAAAATTGGCAGAGCCGCATGAAGCGTCAGGTCAGCAATTTGCGGTCTTTCTGCGCCCAATGCCTGCTTTGCAGCAGCGATCGCCATTTCCACATAAGTACTCACTGACAGCACAGAAGTACCCCGGAGGCGGTGGTCTTTGAGGTACGGAAGCTGTTGTAATCCCAGCGTGCTTTCCCAAGTGTGATCATTAGGCGACTGTGCCAACTGCATCCGCTGACCGAGTAACGGATGGATTTGCTCGTGAGGTGAATTCCGGTCAGGCTTCAACGAGTCAAGCCAATAGCGTTGACGCTGAAACGGATAGGTTGGCAAAGATACGCGACGACGGAGATAGCCTTGATCAAAACCATCCCAATCCACTTCAACACCCTGAACATACAGTCCTCCCAAGCTGGTAAGTAGCGATCGCCAATCTTCCTCGCCCGATCGCAATGATGGAAACCAGTGCCCCGCTTCCGGTGACAAGCAGCGCCGCCCCAAATTTAACAGGGTTGAAGCCGGGCCGATTTCTACAAAGACAGCGCATTCCTGCTGCAAGGTTTGCATTCCTGCGGCAAATTGCACGGGTTCGCGCAAATGGCGGCACCAATAGGCGGCATCAGGAATTGTGGTGGGATCAAACAGCGTTCCAGTCAGGTTTGAAACCAGCTTTCGCTGTGGAGCTTTGAAAGCCACTTCTCCAGCGATCTGCTGAAATGATTCTAGAATCGGCTGCATGGCAGGCGAGTGAAAAGCATGGGAAACCGTCAACGGTTGGCAACGAATTCCCATTTCTTTGAACTGCTGTAAAACCGCCTCGACAGCCAGCCGCTCTCCTGAAATCACTGCATTTTCAGAACCGTTGACTGCGGCGATCGTCACCTGATCGTGATGAGGTGCGATCGTGGCTTGAACGGTTGCAATTTCGGCAAATACCGCTGCCATAATGCCATCTTGAGGCAGGGCTTGCATGAGACGCGCCCGTTCAGCAACTAATTTCAGCCCATCTTCTAGACTAAAGACTCCCGCGATACAGGCAGCCACATACTCACCCACGCTGTGCCCCATCACCACATCCGGCACCACTCCCCACGACAGCCAAAGCTGCGCCAAAGCATATTCCAAGACAAATAGAGCTGGTTGAGTATAAGCCGTTTGGTGTAACAGTGGAGCCAGCGCAGGATCTCGATAAAGTACCGACAGTAGCGGCACCTCCAAAAAAGGCTGTAATATGCGCTCACACTCGTCCAGAATTTGCCGGAACATTGGTTGAGTTTCGTACAGTTGCCGCCCCATATTGATCGCTTGCGCTCCCTGTCCGGCAAACAAGAAGGCAAGTTTGGGGCGCTGATTAGAACAGGACTGTCCAGATACAGTGTTTAATACAGTGTTTAACTGTTGTGAAAGCTGATCGGTGGAGGAAGCAACGATCGCTAAACGGTGCGTAAACTGAGATCGTCCAGTATTTGCCGTAAAACACACATCTGCCAGAGATAGATTGGGCTGTGCCAGAACGGTCTGGTAGCGGCAGGCTAACGCCTGTAATGCTGCCTGATCTTTGGCAGAGAGCGTGAACAAATGACACGGACGCTCGACCTCAGCGGGTACAACTGCTGATTCTGGTGCTGATTCAACAATCACATGAGCATTCGTGCCTCCAAAGCCGAACGCACTCACGCCTGCTAAACGCGCTTGATCAGTTGCTAACCACGGTTGGGACTGTGTGGCGATCGTAAACGGAGCGTCTAATGTGATGTAGGGATTGATGGTTTCTACATGCAAATGCGGCGGAATTTCTTGATGCTGTAAAGCTAAAACAACCTTAATTAACCCTGCAATTCCAGCAGCGGCTTCTAAGTGCCCGATATTAGTTTTGACTGAGCCAATTCTGCAAATCTGCTCTGGAGAGCGGTTTTCTCCTAATACAGTCTGTATCGCATTGATTTCGATCGGATCGCCCAGTGGAGTTCCCGTTCCATGTGCCTCAATGTAATCAATTTGGTTGGGGAACACGCCAGCATTAGACAATGCTTGACGAATCACTGCCTGTTGGGACAGTCCATTTGGAGCCGTGATTCCATTGCTGCGACCATCTTGATTCATCGCTGAACCTCTGACAATCGCTAGAATCTGGCTGCCATCTTGTAATGCATCAGACAGGCGTTTGAGAACTACAATACCGCAGCCTTCTCCGCGAACATAGCCATCAGCACTGGCATCAAATGTTTTACAGCGCCCCTCCTTTGACATCATTTGCGCCTGAGAAAACGCGATCGTCAACTCTGGTGACAGCATCAAATTCACGCCGCCTGCTAATGCTAAATTGCACTCTCCAGCCCGCAAACTTTGGCAAGCTGTATGCACGGCGACTAGAGAAGAGGAACAGGCTGTGTCGATCGCCAAACTAGGGCCGCGTAAATCTAACCAATAGGACAGCCGATTCGCTGCAATACTGATCGCATTGCCCGTTCCTGAATAAGCATTGAGTTGAGTAATATCACTGGCAAGTAACCGGGCATAATCACTACTGCTGATGCCAATAAAGACTCCAGTTTGGCTCCCTGCTAACTGGGCAGGAGATTGTCCCGCTTGTTCCAGGGCTTCCCAGGAAACTTCTAGAAGCAATCGTTGCTGTGGATCAATAGACTTTGCCTCACGCGGGGAGATTTCAAAAAAGTCAGCATCAAACTGATCGACTTGATCTAAAAAGCCACCCCAACAGGTTGTCATCTTTCCTGGTTTTGGAGCATCGACAGTATAAAACGTATCTATGTTCCAACGATCACTGGGCACTCGTGTAATTGCATCACTGCCACGATGTAGCAATTCCCAAAAAGCATCTGGATCAGTTGCACCCGGAAAGCGACACCCCAAACCTACGATCGCAATCGGCTCTGTCGTACGAGTCAAGTTTTTATCCTGATTAGAGGCAGGTGTAGTGCGATCTTCAGCTAAATAATCTGCTAGTAAAGCGATCGTGGGATAGTCATAAATCAAGGTTGGGGAAAGCCGTTTTCCCAATCGTTTCTCTAGCTCACCTGAAATACTGACAGCAGCAACCGAATCGAGTCCATACTGCACAAAGGGTTCGTGAATATTGACCTGATCAGAGGGCAAGTGCGATCGTTGAGCAATTTGGTCAATTAACCAGGCTTGAATTGCCTCCACCGTTTGATCAGAGTGAGAAGATTGACTGATCTCTTCTACTTGTTGGTGAGGTGCATCAATCTCATGCTGTAATTGTGAAAAGTCTGTACCAAGAGAAGCTTCTACCCAATCGCCAATCACTTGGAGCGAATGATCTAAAAATCCTTGATGACAGGCATGACGTTGTACCTTGCCGCTAGAGGTTTTTGGCAAACTCCCCGTTCTCAGCAAAAGAATGGCATAAACCTGAAGTTCATGCTGCTCAGAAATTGCTTGACGGATCGCCCGGATGACTTCATCGAGCTTGAGCGTTTTTGAGCCATGTCGCTCCACTTCTTGAGCAACGACTAGACGCTCCTCGCCTGCTACATCCACTGAAAACGCAGCCGCACAGCCCGATCGCAGCGCAGGATGACTTTGCTCAACTGTCAATTCAATGTCTTGAGGGTAGTAATTTCGACCTCGAATGATGATCAGATCTTTCAATCGACCCGTAACGAATAGTTCACCATCCTTGAGAAATCCCAAATCTCCTGTTCGCAAGAAACAACCTGCATGGGTATTTGCAAGGGATGCCTGAAAGGTTTCGCTGGTTTTTTCCGGTTGATTCCAATAGCCCTGAGCTACACTGGAACCCGTCACCCAAATTTCACCCACTCGATCGCAAGCGCAGGGAGTTCGCGTCTCTGGATCAACAATCAGAATTTGCTGATCGGGTGCCGCTGTTCCACAGCCTACCAACCGTTGATGATCATACTGTTGTGGGGACACAACAACGCGATTTTCTGCTAGTGCTTGACTCTCAACCCTTTGAAAAACGGGTGGGGCTTCCTTTGCTCCTCCAGAAATAAACAGCGTCGCTTCCGCCATGCCATAGCAGGGATAGAGCGCTTGTTGACGAAATCCACAGCCTGCAAACTGGGTCGCAAATCGTTCTAAGGTTTCGGCGCGAATTGGTTCTGCTCCGCTAAATGCCACTTCCCAGCAGCTTAAATCTAAGGTGGCGCGTTCCTCTGGAGTAATTTTGTCTATGCAAAGCTCGTAGGCAAAGTTAGGACCGCCGCTGATAGTAGCCCGATCGCGGGAAATTGCCGACAGCCAACGAACTGGTTTTTGCAGAAATAGAACTGGGGAAAACAGCGTCACGCTGAACTGGCTATAGAGTGGCTGCAAGACCCCACCAATCAAGCCCATATCGTGATAGGGCGGCAGCCAGATTACACCGCTACTCTCCGAGGTTACATCAAACTGCTGACGAATCAAGCTCAAATTATGCAGCAGGTTTGTATGAGTAACCATTACTCCTTTAGGAGCCGCCGTTGAGCCAGAGGTGTATTGAAGAAACGCGATCGCATCCGCTTGAATTTGTGGTGCCTCCCAATCAGTTGCACAATCCGTCAGTACATCTGTTGCGATCCAATGGGATTGATGACAGGTCACCAAACGGTTTGCGTGACTTAGAATAGCCGTCGTTGTGAGAATAATGCTGGGCTGTGCATCATCCACAATCGCCTGCAATCGCGCTGCCGATCGATTAGGACGAGGCGGATAGGCTGGTACTGCGATCGCGCCTGCGTACAGGCAACCAAAAAATGCTGCAATGTAGTCAATACCAGGCGGATAGAGCAGTAATACAGGCGCTTTTTCCGCTCCAATCTGTTGAAGCTGCACAGCAATAGAGCGTGCCCGAATGTCCAACTCTCGATTCGTTAACGAAACGGCTTCTAATTCGCCATCTGTCAAAAACTTGTAGTTGAGTGATCAGGCTGAGAGAACGCTCTCCAGCGCAGCAGATCAACAAGCGTAGAAATAGGCTGATAGTCGTCTGGTAGACGATCGTGATCACTCATGGAGGCACCCCCATCTATTGAATCTAAGACCAGACTTGACAAAGGCGATTTAGCACGGCTCCGAGCAAGCGTCCGAATAGCCGTATGACTTTGAAACTATGACGGTGAGTAGGCGATATAGGACTGATACATCGAGTCTTCAGTGGTGAAGACAAACTGAAACCGCGCGATTAGATTAATTGCTGGTAGCGATCTTTCAAATCTCCCGATCGAGGGATTCTTGCAGAATAAAGGGCTGAACGGGAGAACTAATCTGAATGAAAGCTAGTACTTTTGGACATCCACTGAGAATTATGCACAAAGTCCCGCAGAATAGCAAGACCTAATGAGAATTAGTATGAAATAAAAGTTGAGTAGCTTAGACCTTTGCGATATATGGATTTGATTCAACTTTATATTTAGTCAGAGCTTTGTCAGGTTCTTGACAATAAAAATACTTCAGTCTTTAATCAGTAGGGGCATTATTTTATTGAGAATCTATCTCAGTATTAGATCACAGGTTTACCCTAACAAGGCCGATTTGTGGATAGTTATTGTCCGTTGTGTTGGATTGTTTGAGTCCACCTATTTGAGTCCACCTATAAGTCTAATTAAGTGAGGAGTCCGTGAAACAGCAGCTATCAAGCTATCTTTGGTTAGTTGGAGCCGTTCCTGTTTTTGTTATGCTGCCGATTTATACCGAGGTTGCGATCGCTGCACCTGTGTTAACTGGCAGTTCAAAGGCTTCTACACTTCCAATTCCACGCCTGAGCGAAGTTGCTCGTCCTCATACTCGTGCAAATCTGCTGACGCAGGATGCTGCACCCGCCGATCGTCCTGCATCAGGCGCGATCGAGGTTCGAGGCGTGAGGCTCAACCAGACCGAGCAAGGTCTTGAAATTGTCCTGGAAGTTCCTTCTGGACAAACGCTGCAAGCTCAAACGCGGACTGAGGGCAATGTGCTGATCGCAGACATTCCCAACGCAGTGCTGGTGCTGCCAGAGGGTCAGGAGTTTCGATCGCAGAAGCCTTTCTCAGGAATCTCAAACTTAACGGTGACTCAGGTTGAGCCAACCAGAATTCAGGTAACGGTGACAGGAACAAAGACAGCGCCCTTCGCAGAAATTGTGCCGAATCGGTCTGGATTGATTTTGAGTGTTGAGCCAGATGATGAATTAGAGGAAGAAGTCGTTGTCACTGCCACCCGGACAGAAGAACCGCTATCAAACCTGCCGCGCTCTGTCACAGTTATTCCGCGTGAGCAAATTCAGCAGCAAACAGCCCTCACCAATAACCTGCCAGATTTGCTCGGAAAGCTGGTGCCAGGGCTAGGGCCACCCACCCAGCGAAACCTGACAAGAGGGCTGACTTTGCGCGGTCGGCAGGCATTAATTCTCATTGATGGAGTACCGCAAAACCCAAATAGCGGATTTCAAACGGAGTTAAATACGATCGACCCTAGTGCCATTGAGCGAGTTGAGGTGGTTCGTGGCCCCTCTGCACTCTACGGGCGCGGTGCTACGGGTGGCATCATTAATATCATCACGCGACGCGCCACCACACAGCGACTAGAAAGCCAAGTCTCTATCGGGGTTCGCAATGCTCTCGATGCGTTTTCTGATGAAGGATTTGGCTATAACTTTCAGTATGGCTTATCGGGGAAAGAAGGGCCGATCGACGTTACAGTTCGAGCTTCCCTCAACGAAAGCGGCAGCTTTTTCGATGCCAACGGCGATCGCATTCCGCCAACTGGGATTAACGATACAACTAGCCTAAATCTGCTCGCAAAGCTGGGGATTGATATTGACCCACAGCAGCGACTGCAACTGAGCTACAACATTTACAACGAATCGTTTGATACTACATTTCGCTCAGACCCGATCGTTTTTTCGATTCCAGGACTGCAAACCGCCAGAGCACAGAGATTTTTGGCGCAGTACGAGGAAGAACCGAAACAGACTAATCAAGTTGCTAATTTGACTTACACGCACCAGAACATCTTTGGTTCTCAGGTGACAGCGCAACTCTTTTTCCGCGACACAAATCTGGTGCAACCTTTTACAGACCTGCGGGGACGGCCATTTCCCGCCTTTTTCCCAGCACTTTGGCAAACCAGCCTGGACAGTCAGGAATTGGGAGCGCGTCTGCAAATTCAAACGCCCTTCTCGACAGCAGTTAACCTGCTTTGGGGAGTGGATTACAGTTATGAAGAAAATAGCCGTCCTGTGTTGATTTCGGAGACATCGGTTTTCGATCGCACCCGCACTCTGACAGCAAGTAGCACCCGTCCGCAGACACCGTTCTACACGTTGAATAATCTGGGCTTGTTTGCTCAACTGCAATGGAATTTAAGCCCACGGGTTCTCCTGAGCGGGGGGCTACGATATGACACCTTTAGCTACGAGGTGGGCGATTATGAGTTGGCCTTTGCCGCACCTGGAATTCGACGCGGCGGCAGCGCAGACAATAGTGGCATCTCTTTTAACACAGGCCTCGTCTACAAGATCACGCCCCAGACGAGTGTGTTTGCTAGCTTTGCTCAAGGATTTTCGCTGCCAGACTTAGGCACTGCCTTTAGCAGCGTTGCCCCTAGAGCCAGCATTCGCGGTTCTGACCTGCTAGAACCCCAAAAGGTAGACAGCTTTGAGTTGGGAGTTCGCGGCAATTGGGGAACAGTCCAGGCTTCTCTGGCAGGCTTTTACAGCACCTCTGACCTTGGCGCAACTGTTCGGATTCGACCGGATGGTACCACCGAGCTACAGCGCGCTCCCCAACGTAACTATGGACTAGAAGCCACGCTAGACTGGCAGCCAGCCACAAAGTGGCGCTTGGGCAGCACCTTTACTTGGAGCGAGGGCGAAAACGATACTAACAACGATGATGATTTTCTGGCCTTAAGTTCTTTGCAGGTGCCGCCCCTGAAACTATCATTCTATGTGGAAAATGAAACGCTCCCTAACTGGCGCAATCGCTTGCAGCTACTTTTGGTGGGCGATCGTGATCGAGCGTTTGACGATCGCGTCGATCCGTTCAGGCTGGAAAACTATACCACTTTAGATTTCCTCAGCAGCCTCAAGCTCGGTCAAAGCAGACTAGAACTGGGAGTTGAAAATCTGTTGAATAATCAATACCTGCCGCTCAGTAGTCAGGAACGCACGGGACTGTTGGAGAACTTGCGATTTGCAGGCAGAGGACGAACGATCTTTCTCCGCTATGCCATCACATTTTAAGGACGGGGGCGCAGAAATGAGATCAATCTATAAGAGATCAATCTATAAATTGTTGTTGTTGAGTGTTGTGGTGTGCTGGCTGGCTGCTTGCACGGGTGGTCTGCCCTGGATGAGTAGCCCCACTGCAACTCTGCCCCCCGGAACGCCAACGCGATCAATTGCTCACGCAATGGGTAAAACCCAAGTGCCAATGCAGCCTAAACGGGTGATTGTCTTAGATACGGCTCCGTTGGATGCCGCGATCGCCCTTGGCGTAAAACCTGTTGGCTCCATTTTGCCAGAGCGATTTCCTAGTTATTTGGGCGATCGTACTCAGGGAATTCAAGTCATTGGAAAGACGAATGAGCCAAACTTAGAAGCAGTAGCGCAGTTACAGCCCGATCTAATTTTGGGCAACAAAATTGGGCTAGACAGGCTCTATCGACGGCTGGCAGAAATTGCGCCGACTGTCATGGCAGAAGGCAGTGGACGATCGGGTGAGTGGAAAGACAACGTTCGCTTTTATGCTAGTGTCCTCGATCGATCTGCCGCCGCAGACAAACTTCTACAGGACTATCAACAGCGAGCCGACACCCTGAAGCAGCAAATTCAGCAGCAGTTCTCCAAATCTCCTGTGGTGTCTGTTGTGGCGACGGGGACTGGGCAAATCGGCGCATACACCACTCGCAGCTTTTCGGGTGCGGTGTTGCAGGATCTCGGATTGGTGCGTCCTCCGGCTCAGGCATCGGGTCAGCGATGGGCGATTCAAGTGTCGCGCGAAGACCTCACAAGTTTAGATGGGGATGCGATTTTTTTAATTGAGTCCTCGTTTACACCCAATTCTCTGACGCTCGACCAATTCAAGTCTGACCCGTTATTTTCGCGCTTGAATGCTGTCAAACAAGGGCGAGTGTATGCCGTGAATGCCGAAGTGTGGACGGCAGGACGCAGCATTCTGGCAGCGAATCAGATTTTGCAGGAGGTGTCACAGTCGTTACTGGCGCGTAAACCTGGAACTTAGGAGCCTGCATGGAATCCGAGCAACCACCTCAAATGCGAACATTCAGAACCCTCTGGCTGGGTCAGCTTGTCTCCCTCTTGGGGTCTGAAATGACCACGTTTGCGTTAACGATTTGGGTGTGGGAGCAAACGGGACAAGCCTCCCCGATCGCTTGGATGGTCTTTTTTACGCGATCGCCCCAGGTCATCGCTGCTGCTTTCGCCGGGGTGCTGGTGGATGCGTGGGATCGCAAACTGTTGATGCTGTTGGGAGACCTCGTAGCAGGATTGTCTACGATCGGGCTGTTGAGCTTGTTGCTGACTCAGCATTTACAAGTTTGGCATCTTTATGGAATCGGAGCCGCAAACGGGTTGTTTAGCTACCTTCAAAGTTTGGCGCACTCTGCTTCAATGGCAGTGTTAGTTCCAAAGCAGCACTACGCTAGAGCTTCTGCGATGGAAACGATTAAAGCTTCCAGTGCCTATGTGTTTTCGCCCGCGCTGGCAGGAGCGCTCTACCCTGACCTGGGGCTAATCGGAATTCTGGCGATCGACCTTGCAACCTTTGTAATTGCAATTAGTACCCTCCTGACGATCCCAATTCCCCAGATCACCCCAGCCAGCGATTCCTCTGATCAAACGCCCTGGCAAACCTTAACGTTTGGCTTTCGTTATATTTGGCAGCGCTCAGGGTTGCTCTCCATACTGCTGTTTCTGCTCGGTTCTAATTTGTTTTTTAGCGCCAATTTTGCGTTAACTCCTGCTTTAATTCTGGCTCGCAGCGGCAACAGTGCGACAACGCTGGCAACGGTACAAAGCGGATTTGGCCTGGGTGGGCTAGTGGGAGCTTGCTTGCTAAGTCTTTGGGGTGGAACGACTCCCCGCATTCATGGCTTGTTGCTGGGTGCAGCCCTCAGTCGAGTCGGATTATTGCTGCTGAGTGTGGGACGAGGACTTACGACTTGGGTGATTGCGGCGTGGATTGCGGCTTTTTTTGTTCCATTTGTTGGCAGCGCTAATCAAGCGATTTGGTTGGCTAAGGTCGAGCCAGAGGTGCAGGGTCGAGTCTTTGCGGCTCGGTATCTGATTGCTCAAGCAGCCTCACCCTTGGGATTTGCGATCGCGGGCCCATTGGCAGATTATGTATTTGAGCCTGCCATGCTGCCAGATGGACGGCTCGCAGGTTTAATGGGTGGGCTATTTGGCACCGGAGTCGGGGCAGGAATCGCCCTACAATATGCACTATTGGCAGTCTGTGGATTGGCGATCGGCTTGAGTGGATATGGCATCCACCGTTTGCGGGATGTGGAAACCCTTATCCCCGATCATGATACGACGATCAGATAGCAAATCGATTATGACAGCGTTAGAACCCCTCAGTAATTGTCAGTTTTGCTCCGTTGTCTCTAAAACCAATGGAGAAGATCCGATCGGCACAGCAGGTAATCATGAACACTGGTTAATCCTGGAGGCGGCGCTTCCCTGGTCAGAAAAACTGATGGAAGAACCCGCCATCAAGCCTCTGATCACGCTGATAAAAAAATTGATTCTAGAGCAGCAAGTTAAACTGCGACCCATTGTGATTGCGCCCGATCGTGAGTATTCTCGTGCTGGCTACCATCGTGTCCTCTATTACCATCAACCGACTCATTCATTTGCCCAATTTGAAAAGCAGGAATATTGGGTGCCAGAGGCAGAGACTACTCGATTAGCAACGGCTTTACTACAAAAAATTGCAGGGCATCCAAATGAGTTAGAAGCCTTTCAGTCGTACCAAATTGACAGCCGCCACATCCGAGAATTATTGGTCTGCACTCATGGAAATGTGGATGTTGCTTGTTCTCGATTCGGCTTCCCAATTTATAAAACGCTGCGAGACAAGTATGCGCCTGAGTCTGCGGGATCTCTGCGAGTCTGGCGCTGTAGTCACTTTGGGGGACACCAATTTGCACCCACCTTAATCGATCTGCCGCAGGGACAGTACTGGGGACACCTTGAACCTGATCTATTGGATTTGTTGGTGCATCGATCGGGAGAACTCTCCAAGCTACGATCGTGCTATCGCGGCTGGTCTGGGTTGGAAAAATTCGCCCAAATGGTGGAACGAGAGATCTGGATGCGAGAAGGCTGGAACTGGCTAGATTATCGCAAAGCTGGACAAATTCTAACTAGCGATCCAGGAGGAGCCAGCCGTTATTTCTATAGTCTGCTCAAACAGATTCCCTCCAAACGATTGCAGTTTTTGATCAATCAGCGAAGCCATAAACCAAATTGGGCAGAGATTCGGATTGAATTTAGCTCACCCGATGGCACAGACGCAGGTGCCTATGAAGCGCGAGTTGAGGTGTGCGGAGAAGTAATCAGTGCTTTGCAGTCAGGCGGACATGCTCACATGAGCCGAAAGCAACGCTTGAAGCTGCAACCTGTGAAGCAATATCGCGTTAGTCAATTGAGGCGCTGTGATGGTTGATCCTTCCGCTTCCTCAAACAAATCGCTACGGCTGCGAAGCAGAATGATCGGTCTGGCGATCGGGGTACTGCTGCTGATCGGTTGCTTTTTAGTCAGCCTGGTTGCAGGCGCAAGGACAGATTTCAACACCGTTTGGAATGCTCTCTTTGCCTTTAACGACTCAACCGAACAGGTGATTATCCGCACAGCACGATTGCCTCGCGCTTTGATTGCCCCCACAGTCGGGGCCGCGCTTGCGATCGCGGGTGCCCTAATGCAGGGATTAACCCGCAATCCTTTGGCAGACTCCGGTCTGCTCGGAATCAATGCAGGAGCCGCGCTCGCTGTTGTCGCTACGACCGTTTGGCTAGAGAATGCTTCCATGCAACTTTATATCTGGGTAGCGTTTGCTGGGGCGGCGATCGCGGCAGGTGTAGTTTACTTCCTCGGTTCTTTGGGGCGCAGGGGCATGACGACTTTGAAGCTCGTTCTAGCGGGGGCAGTTCTGTCCTATTTGCTGGCTGCATTCACTACAGGGCTATTAATTTTGAGCGAACGCACTCTAGAAGAGATTCGCTTTTGGCTGGCAGGATCGGTCGCTGGACAAAATTTGGAAGCCTTTTGGCAAGTTTCTCCCTACCTGATCGCTGGATTTGCGATCGCCTTTAGTTTAGGACGACAAATGACCGCACTGGCACTGGGAGAAGAAGTGGCTCATGGGTTAGGACTGCGAATCGGACGGGTCAAGGCGATGAGCGCGATCGCAGTGGTGCTGCTGGCGGGAGGGTCAGTGGCACTGGCAGGACCGATCGCCTTTGTGGGCTTGGTGGTGCCACATTTAGCGCGATTTTGGGTCGGGGTCGATTACCGCTGGCTCCTGCCGTATGCTGCTATTTGGGGAGCAATTTTGCTGTCGCTGGCAGATTTAGCGGCTCGCTGGCTACTGCAACCCCAAGAATTGCCTGTAGGTGTCATGATGACCTTGCTGGGAGGGCCATTTTTTGTCTACCTGGCGCGATCGCGGGTGAAGTCATGAAGTCAAAGGGAACTAAAGCAGCACTCACAAAACCCTGGTTGGTCTGGCGATCGCGGCTGTTCTCTATTCGGCTCGATCGTCGGGTTCCTGGCGTGCTGTTGGTTTTGGTGCTGATGATCCTGGGGATGCTGATTGTTAGTATCGGCTACGGAAATTATTTCTTGCCGCCGCTGGAAGTGGTTCGAGCCTTGTTAGGACAAGAAACAACCAATCCTGATGCGTCTCTGCTGGTGCTGACGCTGCGGTTGCCACGGGCGATCGCGGCACTGGAGGTGGGGATGGGATTGGCAGTGGCTGGCACAATCTTACAGGGGGTGACTCGCAATCCCCTAGCGGCTCCAGAAATTGTCGGTGTGCAAGCAGGCGCAGGGTTAGTCGCAGTGGCAATCCTGGTGCTGCTGCCTGCGCTGCCGCTGGTGCTGCTGCCTGTTGCCGCCTTTGTCGGCGGATTGTTGACCGCACTGCTAGTCTACCTGCTGGCGTGGAATCGGGGCAGCACCCCGCTGCGGCTGGTTCTGGTGGGAATTGGGGTGGCTGCGATCGCCACGGCACTGACCACGCTGCTCATCACGTTTGGGGAGATCCGTGAGGTGAGTCAGGCATTAGTCTGGCTCACAGGCAGCGTCTACGGCTGCGGCTGGGAACAGGTAGCAACGCTGCTTCCCTGGCTGCTAATATTTTTACCGATGGCGTGGGGGCTGGCGCGGGAGTTGAATGCGCTAACTCTGGGTGACGACATTGCTCGCGGTTTGGGCAGCCAAGTTGAGTGGCAGCGAGGATTGCTGGTGCTGACTAGCGTGGCACTAACGGGAGCCAGCGTTGCCATTGCCGGAACGCTCGGATTTATTGGGCTGATGGCTCCCCATCTAGCTCGTCAACTGGTGGGGTCTTCCCACGCCGGATTGATTCCCACTGCTGCTTTAATCGGAGGCTTGATTGTGGTAGCGGCGGATCTCGTTGGTCGTAGTGTGTTTGCCCCGATCGAACTACCTTGTGGAGTCATCACTGCCGTTTTGGGTGCGCCCTATTTTCTGTATTTGTTGCGGCAAGATTACGATCGCTAGCCATACCTCTTGACTCCTAATTCCACGGCTGATTGCATACAAGGATTGCCCTCACCACCCGCAAGAGAGCAGACTCCAATTTTACGGTAGTCATTGGTCATCCGGTGGGGGAGATTGTGCGATATGTCAAAGAGCAGGCGATCGATTTAATTGTGATTCCTGCTCAAGACGATACCGAAGGTGTATTCAGTCATTTTCTATTTGGCTCCGTCGCCGAGCAGCTAGTCAGACATGCCCCTTGTCCCGTCTTAGTCATGCGTTAGCAACAACAGACAATGTGACTGACAATGTGACTGACAATATGTAACAGACAGTCTGATTAACGCAGCGTGAAGTAAAGAATGAGAAACAAAGCCAGCCTATTTCATCCCTCATCCCTCCTACCTCATCCCTCCTACCTCATCCCTTCCCTATCTACTTGGTTCAAACGATCGCTTCCACCTTCCGTTGCGCCTCGCCTTGCAAAAACTCAGCCACCTGTGCCTCAATTTCGTCCCGCACAATCTGCCGATATTCTACAAAATGCTCAATTTGGGCGCAGACTGCCAGATAACTGCTGATACCGCGAGGATTGTGACGATACATACTTGCTAGATTGCGCCAAAACTGCCAGCGTGTTTTACGAACTAGCCCTTGTCGCCAACAAATCGTTAATAAAGCTCGCACCATCACCCAGTTGACATTTTTGCGCGTTGATCGTCCCTTGTTTGGGTAGGTCGCTTCTCCCAGTAGACGATAATGACGGTAGGCGCGATCGAGAAACTTCTCAGGGTCATACAGTTCCCAAAAGGCTTCTACATACTCCTGGGCGATGTCTTCGAGAGGGCGCGTGGGCACATAGTTCATTAAAGTCGTCTGGTTAATGTTGGCTGACTTACTGCGAAGTCGTCCTTCTTTTTCGAGTCGGTGCCAGAGGGCTGTGTCGGGAAGCGCCTGCAACATACTAAACAAGGCCGTGGGAATGGCAGTTTGTTCGACAAATTTGACGATCCGCGCCCCGGCTCCCGCCTTTTCACCATCAAAGCCAATGATAAAACCCGCCATGACTCGGAGACCTGTGCGCGTAATCGCATTTACAGCATCGGTGAGCGAATCTCTTGTATTTTGGTACTTCTGAGTCAGGGCAAGACTTTCTTCGTCGGGCGTTTCGATGCCCAAAAAGACGGCTCCAAAGTTACACAACACCATTGCATCCATTAACTCTTGATCCTGGGCGAGATCAACCGATGCTTCAGTCGCAAATGAGAAGGGATATTCGTGAGCCACCATCCAGGGATGCAGTTCTTTGAGGAATAACTTAACGTTGCGCTTGTTGCCGATGAAGTTGTCATCCACCATAAAGATGCTGCGTCGCCAGCCGAGTTCATACAAGCGATCGAGTTCTGCAAGGAGTTGACCGGGAGACTTGGTGCGAGGTTTGCGTCCGTAGAGAACAATGATGTCGCAAAATTCGCATTGAAACGGACAGCCGCGCGAAAACTGCACCGACATTTCGGCATAAGCATCAAACTCTAGTAAGTCAAAGCGAGGAACCGGAGTTAGCGTCACATCTGGCTTAACTCCATCCGATCGAAAAATACCCGATCGATCGCCCTGAGCAATGGCTGCAATAAACAAGGGCAGGGTAATTTCTCCCTCATCTAAAATCAAGAAGTCGGCTCCTGCCAGTTTTGCATCATCGGGCAGCGCCGTAGGATAAGGCCCGCCAACGGCTACCTGTTTGCCTCTGCGTTTTGCCTCCTGAATCTGTTCTAGTAAATCCTCTTTTTGAACAATCATCGCCGACAGAATGACGAGATCAGCCCAGGCCCATTCTGCCTCTGTGACTTGCCGCACATTGCGATCGACCAGCTTAAATTCCCAGTCTTGAGGCAACATCGCCGCCACCGTCACCAACCCCAAAGGGGGCAACATCGCTTTGCGATCAAGCAGTGCCAGTGTTTTTTCAAATGACCAAAAGCTCTTCGGAAACCGGGGATACAGCAGTAAAACGTTCATAAAATAACCAGACAGTATGGACAGTATAGTGGATTCCATAAGGCTCCCCTGGCGATCGGGCTTTCTGGAGTACCAGGGCTAGAGAGCAGTTCTAATCTAACTGACGTAAATTTGATGTAGTCTTTTGCGATTGTCCATTCAGGAAGGCCTCTAAATTCCCCATCAATCAAAGATTTTGAACCGAACCTATTGTCCGAAAGTCCCCAGAATTGGGGGCAGAAGCACCGAATAACGAAGCGAAAGAACTGTATTCAAAGAACTGTATTCAAATTGGCGTTGGACTCACCCACTTTACTCACTCCAATAGGCTTAACTGGACATTTGCGGGCGGTTTTGAGGAGCGAGGCGTGGATTTGTTGGATCGAGAAGTTGCCTGTGCGGGAGACACAAACCAAGTGCGAAGGCGTTTGGACTGTTCAAGGTCTAAATCATCCAGATTGAGCGGAGGCGGAAACAAATCACGGCTTTCTGATTGGGCCCAGGCAATGTCACAGGAAACGCGATCGTACCCAAACGGCAAAAAGGAATCTGGCAATCGAGCCAGTTGAGGCAAGACATTCTCGCTTTGTAGAAACGTTTGTCGTTGGTGTAATAGCTGTTGGACTCGCTGCTGGCGGGCGGTTTTGTAGTTCAAAATGGGCGATGGATAGCCGTTGATGCGGGGCGGTGAGCCTAAAGCTGCGATCGGTAAGTTTGCCAGTTCGGGCACCCAGCGTTTGATAAACAGACCTTCTGGATCACAGCGATCGACGGCGGTTTGTCCAGGGTTATAGATGCGTGTCCAGGTTTTATTGACACAGTGAGTTACGCCCGCTTGCATAGCCCATTGATAGTGGTCGATCGGACAATCTCCATCAATTAAATGCCTCATAAAGTGCAATGCTCCATATCGCCAATCCATTCCCAGAAGGTTGCTCAAAAAGCTGGCATACAGGGCGCGAGTCCGAAAGTTCAGTTCTTTCCAGCCTCCAGTTTCTAACAAGCAGCGGGCGGCCGCATCGACGATCGGAAAGCCTGTGTTCCCCGATTGCCATGCCTGGTAGTGGTCTTCGTTAAATGTCCAGCCTTCTTTCTCAAAGACGGTGTAAAGCGATCGCAGTTCCAATTGAGGCAAATAGCGAAATCGTTGAGCAAATCCACTTCCCCAGCGCAATCGATTGATCAGTTGGCGGCCGCTGCGTTGGATGCGATAGTCTGGAGAATCTTTGAGAAAGCGTACTGTTTGGTAACATTCACGAATCGAAATCGCGCCAAATTTGATGTAAGGGCTAAGTCCCGAAGTCGCGATGGCATTGGGATAGGACAGTTGCCAGTAGTAGCGATCGGCTTTCTGACTAATGAAATCTTGTAATAGTTGACGAGCAGGTTGCGTGCCCCCTGGGGGAATGGGCTTGCGATCGGCGATCAGTCCCAATTCAGCCAAAGTCGGCAGCGGATCACTGGGCAAATCAGGAGTCAGAATCCGATTGGGCGTAGGCACCTGGGCTTCATTCATTTCTGCATACCAGTGCTTGCCATATTCAGGAGCCGAAACCAGATCGCCCATGCCCGCAGTTGGCTCAAACCAGCGAATCTTTAAGTTTTGCTCAGTCAATGTCGCATTCAACTGGGCATCTCGCACTCGCCCATAAATCCGCTCATAGTCAATGTAGGCGTAGATTCCGTCTGCCTGAGTTTCACGAATCAGTTGGGGCAGCACGTCGATCGGATTTCCTGAACGCAATATCAGCCGTCCGCCTCGTTTTTGCAGTTCTTGATCCAGGTCATGCAGACATGCCAACATAAACGCCACCCGCGCCGAACTGGTCTCTGGATGATGTAACAGGGCCCGATCTAAAACAAAAACTGGAATGACTAACCCTCCAGAAGCCGCCCGGTGTAAAGGCGCATGGTCAGAAATTCTCAAGTCTCGACGAAACCAAACGATCGTGCGATTCATTCAAAAATGGTCACTTGTACTACTCCATTATCGAGACTGATTTTGATGATTGACACCAAATTGATCTTTGAGTGCTACAGATCTGGGAGAGCAACCTAAATTCCCCACTTGTGGGCGACTTCAAGCCAAAGAAGTCTCGGATTCTCAAAGTCCCTCAGAATGGGGGATTTGGGGGGCGAAGGATCTGTAGCATTCACAAATTGATTGGGTATGACAGAGCAATTTAAGTTTGGCGGTTAAATCTCACGATCGAGTTTGGCGATCAGGTTAAGTTGTCGAACTTTGGGGCGTAAAACTCTTGTTGAAAAGTCCCCCAGAATTGCTACCTGTGTATACATAAGTCGATTCTTGTTGAAAAGTCCCCCAGAATTGCTACCTGTGTATACATAAGTCGATTGATCTGTACTTGCCGTAATCCTTCGCCCCCTAAATCCCCCATTCTGGGGGACTTTGAACGCTGATCAGGGTTCTAAATTCTGGAAGCCTTTTTTGCTTAAAGTCCCCCAGAATGGGGGATTTAGGGGGCTGAAGCCGACTAGAACGAAGTGAGTATGGACTTGTGTCTACACCGTAGCAGAATTGGGGGGCAGAAGATTTCAGCAACGAAACGAGAAACTTTCTCTAAAAGTCCCCCAGAATTGTCGGGTCGGGGAGCAGAAGCGCTCAACAAGGCAGCAAAGAGCCTAGATCGAATGCTTAACTATCTGTAACGATCCATCAGGTGAATGCTCACAAATGGGGCGACTCACTGCGGTAATGTGGAAAGAGTCACGATCGAAGCCTGTTTCAAACACTCGTTGATATGTCTCCTACTGCAACCCCCGTTTCTAACCGCACCATTCGGATTGGTTCTCGCAAAAGTCAGCTTGCCCTTGTCCAGACTCATTGGGTGCAAGCTCAGTTGCAAAAGGCGTTTCCCGATCGCACCTTTGAAGTTCACACGATGAGTACCCAGGGTGACAAAATCTTGGATGTGGCGTTAGCAAAAATTGGCGACAAAGGCCTCTTCACCAAAGAGCTAGAAGTCGGAATGCTCAACGGCGACATTGATTTTGCGGTTCACTCGCTCAAAGATTTGCCGACTCGCTTGCCCGAAGGGTTGATGTTGGGCTGTGTCACCGATCGCGAAAATCCTGCCGATGCGCTGGTCGTTCACGAAAAACACCAGGACAAACAGCTTGACACGCTACCCGCAGGCGCAGTCATTGGCACTTCATCGCTCAGACGGCTAGCCCAACTGCGACATCACTTTCCTCATTTTGTCTTCAAAGATGTGCGGGGCAATGTGATCACTCGTCTGTCAAAGCTGGATGCAGGCGAATACGATGCGCTGATTTTGGCAGTAGCCGGACTAGAACGATTGGATCTGGGCGATCGCGTCCACCAGGTTATCCCCCCCGAAATTTCTCTCCACGCAGTCGGTCAGGGCGCTTTGGGCATCGAGTGCCGTACCAACGATCCAGAAGTGCTGAACGTTCTCAACGTGTTGCAACACCAGCCCACCGCCGATCGCTGTTATGCAGAACGAGCCTTTTTGAGAGCCTTAGAAGGCGGATGTCAGGTACCGATCGGGGTCAACACCCTTCTCAAAGACGACACGCTGACGCTCACAGGAATCGTCGCCAGTGTCGATGGACAAAAAATCGTCAAAGGTGAAGTCTCTGGCTCTCCTGCCGATGCCGAAACGCTGGGGACTCAACTGGCTCACCAACTGATCGAGCAGGGCGCAAAGGAGATTCTGGACGAAATTACTGCGGCCGTTCGGTAGGGATGAGGAGAACTTCGCTTTGCGAGGAGGGATGAAATTTGTGGCGCAGTTTCCCAGTGGTTGCTCAGAGGCTCTAGGCAGCCAGAGCGGAGTTCTTCCTCTGCTAGATTCTCGGCTCACTCGCCCCACATCATTTCTACAAATATCCGTGTTCGGCTAGAAAGTCAGGACTGAGACCATTGGGAGAAGCCTCGCCCATCTCGCCATAAGCGGAACTCGATCGCAAAAACTTCTCGACGTACTTTCCTAAAATGTCGCCCTCCAAATTGACCCAGCTACCCGGATGGAGTTGAGAAAGATTGGTCTCAGCGTACGTATGGGGAATCACCGCTACTTTAAACCAGGAACCTGACGGGTCACAATCCGCTACCGTGAGACTGATCCCATTCACCGCAATGCTGCCCTTGGGGAGAATATAACGAGATACCCGATCGCTCGTTGTCGTAAACGCCATCTCCCAAGAACTCGCCGTCTGCACCGAGGATTTGAGAACGCCCACCCCGTCAATGTGACCTGTGACAAAGTGACCACCTAGCTTGCTGCCGACCTTGAGCGACGTTTCTAGATTGACCCGCTTACTGCCGCCCTCGGTCTGGCTGAGGGTCGTGCGAACCTGAGTCTCCGGCGATACCACGGCCACAAATCCCGTCCCCAAAATCTCCGTCACCGTCAGACAAACGCCATCGACCGCCACACTGTCGCCCAGCGCCAATCCCTGCAAAATAAGTCCGGCAGACGGCTCTGGGCATGTGATTTGTAAATGTTCGACCCCGATCGGGTGCAGGGTGCCGACAGTTTGAATGAGTCCAGTAAACACGAGTAGTATGGGGTAGTTGGATGAAAGAAACTTTACCAGCTTGTCCTGAGATTAATCTTTCGCTCAAGTATTTGGGGAAATCGAGAACTCTTCTTTATTTTGTCAAAATCTGGGAGGGATGATTTAGGATCAGGGCAGAGATCAGGGCATACTAAGGTCATCTACTTTAACTTGCTCGTGTTTAACTTGCTCGTGGTGTGCCAGGTCTTACGCCTGGTTCTCCTGGGTCTTCACGATGAAGAGTTCCTCCTTTGCTTCAGGTGTTCTAGAGGCTATACCGATGATTGAAATGAAGGTCGCTGGAATTGCGTTGGACGCGGCAACTCGTAGCCCGATCGTGCTTCTCAAAGATGGCACCGATCGCCGCGCACTTCCTATCTATATTGCTCAGGATCAGGCGAAAGCGATCATCAACGCCTTAGAAAACCAAACCCCGCCCCGTCCGCTCACCCATGACTTGTTTGTCAATCTCATGGAAACCTGGGACATGGAGCTAGAGCGGATTATTATTCATTCTCTACAGGATAATACGTTCTACGCAGTCTTAATTGTTTCTCAAGGTGAGGCAAAGCGCGAGATTGATGCTCGTCCCAGTGACGCAATCGCCATTGCCCTCCGTACCAATAGTCCCATTTGGGTGATGGAAGAAGTGATTGCGGATGCTTCGATTCCGGTCGATCGCGATGCTGACGAAGCCGAGCGCAAAGCCTTCCGCGAGTTTTTGGCGACCCTGCGCCCCGAAGACTTGATTCAAAAAGGTCGCTTTAGCAGTGGAGAAGCGCAGTAGGAAGGGATGAGGGATGAAACTGGGTTGACGTGAATTGGTAGGAGCGACTTCGCTGACAGATGCGGAAACGTTCCCTAAGTTCTCTACCAGCGAGGGACTTTGAATAGAACTTTTGTCCTGATTTCTCATTGCTCTCCTTAAATGCACTATCGTCGCTTTGGTCAAACAAATCTACCGCTGTCCGTTTTCTCGCTGGGGACAATGCGCTGTCTAGCGTCGCAGGAAGTCGCAGAACAGACGGTAAGACGGGCCATTGAGCTAGGGATCAATCACCTGGAGACAGCGCGAGGCTACGGTCAGAGTGAGAAGTTTTTGGGAACGGCTCTTCAAAATGGGCTGTCGCGGAGTCAGCTTTACATTACAACGAAAATTTCGCCTACCGATGCTGAGACCGTCGATCGCCACATTGATGAATCCTTACAGCACCTGAAAGTTGATTATTTAGACAATTTAGCGATCCACGGCTTAAATACCTGGGAACATCTTGCCTGGGTTGAGGCAGAAAAGGGCGGTATGCAGGCAGTCAGGCAGGCTGTGACAGATGGCAGAATTCGGCATGTCGGCTTTTCGACCCACGGATTTTTAGACGTGATTTTAGCGGCGATCGCCACCCAACAATTTGAGTTTGTCAACCTGCACTATTCTTTGTTTTTTCAACGCAATGCGGCAGCGATCGATCTGGCTCATCGGCAAGATATGGGTGTGTTCATCATTTCCCCCGCCGACAAAGCTGGAATGCTCTATACGCCACCAGACACGTTGACTCGTCTGTGTGCCCCCTTTTCGCCCCTGGAATTAAACTACCGATTTCTGCTCAGTGACCCTCGGATTACAACCCTCAGCGTCGGAGCCGCCCACCCGACAGAATTGGACTTGCCTCTACAGGTGAGCGACTCTTTGCAGGTATCTCAAGGAGATCGTACCTTTCCCCTGACTCCAGAAGAAATTGCTGTCCTGAGCCGCCTTGAGCTTCACCAGGCTGAAACCCTCAAAACGGACTTATGTAGTCAATGTTATGCTTGTCTGCCCTGCCCGATCGACATTCACATCCCCGAAGTACTGCGGTTGAGAAATCTGGCCGTCGCCTACGACATGAAGTCCTTTGGGGAGTATCGCTATCGAATGTTTGAAAATGCGGGACATTGGTTTCCAGGCAGCAAAGCCAACCGCTGTAATGATTGTGGCGACTGTCTGCCTCGATGCCCCCAAAATCTCGACATTCCCACCCTGCTTAGAGACACCCACCAGCGACTAAACGGCAAACCAGGACGACGACTGTGGCAAGAATGAAGGGGACTTGAGACTCCAGACTTGAGACTTTGAAGTTTGAATATTGGACTTTTTTGAACTCTGAACAATGTGAACTCGATGATTTTTCGCTTCGTTGTTCACGGCTTCTGCCCCCCAACCCCCCACTTTTGGGGGACTTTCAGAGAGGAATTCTGGTTCAAAGTCCCTCACTCGTGGGGGATTTAGGGGGCATTCCTAGATCTAAAAGCGAAGCGAAGCGTTCATCGAACTGACGTTGGACAGAGCGGTTTCGGGGCTTCAGTTTACGTCCAACGTCCTTGGTCTAATGTCTAACGCTCAATGTCTTCCGTCTTTGCCAGCTCAGTCGCATTCATTGAGAAAATTTACACTATCTCCAGTACGATCGCCCCTTCCAAAAAACGCCCAACACAGTTCCGACTATCTGAAAGATACTGATTTGAGGCACAAGCGCGACTGGAATTGGTAAAAATGAGAGCAACAACAGCCACAGCGCCAGACAAGGAACCAGCGCCCAGAGACTTGCATTTGTAATCGGGACTCTTTGAAACCATCGCTCCAAAATGGCAACGCTCAACGCTCCTATGCCAACGGCGATCGCTAACTCGATCAGCAAAATCAAAGGAGAACTCAGTACCGTTGTCAACACTTCAAGCGCCGCTGGAATTGCCCCAAAGATTTGAATAATCAGCACATCAAAAGCAGCCACGATCGCAACCGTCACGAGAGCTACCTGAAGCAGCGCCGTCCAGGGAAGAAACTTTAAACGACGTAGCGGGTCAAACATATTTTTGTCAACCGTAAAAAACTCTGCCGATCAACCGTCGATCGCTCAGATTCGATAGTTGCAATCTGATTTTGGGTATCCAAAAATCAACTAGATCAAAAATCTAAGCGTGAGCAGACTAGAAAATTTGCGGCTCAAAATTTGCGGCTCGGTGACCCTTCTAGCAGACCTCAATTTTGACACGCGCCAGCCGTTGTGATCCTTGTGAACTTCACTTTATCCATCTATCATGCAATTTAACCGCGCCATCAGCTATCGAAACGCAATGGAATCTCTAGTCGTCGAGGAGGTCGATCGCCAGCTTCAACGCCTCCCCGCCAAACTCGTCGAATACATCAGCACCGCCGAAGTGATCGCCTACGCGCTCAACCGACTACCCGCCCTCTACGCCACCAGTGAAAAAGGCTGGAGACAACAAAGACTTCGGGGCAAAAACGAACTCAAAAATCAGGTTAACACAGTCGTCCGTCAAGCGTTAGTCGCCGTTCAGCGTGATCCCCTGCGGGTTGCGGCTCCCCTGCAAATCACGGAAGAAGAACTGGAACCTTATACCGCCTTACAGGGTCTCAGACAGCTATTGGGGAAGGAAAATCTCTCCTGGGATACGCTAGTTGATGTGGTGGAGCGATCGCTTCGCAAAGCCAAGCGAGAAGGCAAAGGTGAGCAGAAACAGCTCATTCCAGCGACCTCAGAATCACCTACCTATGATTGGGACGACAATCGCTACAATTTGTGACCGTACGACTTAGTTTGAGAATACGATTTAGTTGAGCAAGACAAGGGCCAGTCCATGCAGGTTTCAGCACTTCAGAGAACAGCTTTTTTATTTCAGACGCTGATTGGGGTGATGCTAGTCTGGGGAAATCAAAGCGCCATTGCCGACTCGGCCGTTTCGAGCGATCCACAAAGAGTCTTACTCTCTGCCCTACAGCCTTCTTTAGCTCCCCTAGACTTTGAGAAACTGCAACAAGGGCGCTGTGCAGATGACACTTTAGGAATCACCGAAACTTCGATTTCTCAAACCAATCTGACCATCCCTAGTTTTTGGTGGACTCGTGATCAAATTGCCGCCCAGCCTCAGTTTGGGAGCAGGTTACTTGACAAATGGCTGGCCTGCCCTGGTCAACGTACAACTCCCGGTCAGGCAGATTTTGTGGTCAACCAGCAGGTCTGGAGCTTGTTAGACTATTTAGAGCGCTACAAATTTGTCCAGGAGTTAGGAACAGAGTCCAGTGGCTATGGCTACAACATGAGAATTTTTAACCGTCAGGGAACGCTATTAGCAGCCTATACCTGTGCTTTTCAGCAAGCCGTCGAAAAAGCCTCTAACCCTCAACCCGCTGCCTGCATCCTTTCGCTGGACTCATCTGGCAAAGCAGGATTTCGGGGTCGCCCTAATGGGATCGACGCAGGGTCTCCCACAGGCGGCGGTACTGCTCGACCGTAGTATCGGTGAGGGGTTCGAGAAACTCGCTGCGGTCTAAGCTTTCTGCTCTGGGCATCAGAAGAGGATTGCTTTGCACCTCCGGCGGCAGCGTTGTAGAATTCAACGTCGTCAAAATCGGGGAGGCCGCAAAGCTAAATTGAGAAAGCTGTGTAGCAACGTCCGTTCGCCAGCAATAGTTGATCCAGTCTGACAGCAGGTTTGAAGCGTTTTGAACACGGGCAGGGCGCACCCAGAGATCTGTCCATAAAGCAGTGCCAGACGGGGGAAAAACCGCAGCGATCGGCTGGTTTCGCTGAATCAGCGGTAAAACATCAGTAGACCACCCCACCGCCAACCAGATGTCATCTAATAACAAGGGTTGCAGGTAAGTATCAGAACTGTAGAACTTGACTTGTTGGTGCAGCCTGAGAAGTTCAGATTCTAGATTGGGGACGGTTTTGAGATCAGCCGTGTTGTAAGACTTGCCCAGGTGTTTGAGCGTTAGACCAATGACCTCGCGGGGCTGGTCAGGTAGAGAAATGTGACCTTTGAGATCTTCGCGCCAGAGATCGCTCCAGTCAGTTGGTAGCTGCAAATCTTTTTGACGAAAAATGTCTTTGCGGTAGATAATCACCGTGCTGCCCCACCGATAAGGAGCCGCCCAGACTTTGCCCTTGGGGTCTGGAATGCCGCGATCGTTGCGAGTCACAATGTTTCGCCATCTATCCGGTAGTTGCTTCCACTGTTGCCAATTATCAGGATTGAGGGGTTGAATCAGTCCCTGACGAATGGCCGTTTCTAGCCAATAGTCGCCCAGGGTCACGAGGTCGGGTGTTGCCGAATCATTTGCCAAAAACGGGAGAGAAAAGGGGGATTTTTGAGGGGAGCCTTCCTGTTGTTTCCAGGCTTGCAGCAGTGAGAACAGCGTTTGGAGTTGATTTTCTGGCTTGAAGTCGAGTCCTACCTGGCGATCGTTCAAACTTTTGCGAAACTGACCGGGCAACTGAGCCGGAATAGAGTTCTTTAACAGCCGAATTTTGAGCGCGGCTTGACCTTGAGAATTGCAACCTGTCAGCGTCGTACTGAGGGCAAAGGTGCTGGCGGCTGTGAGAAACGATCGACGATCCATCATGAAGGAAAAAGTTAAGTCTACTGCTTATGTTCTACCCCAAAGCCGATCAGGGTCATGACCGAGGGCACTTCTCCGGGTTGGGGGCGCTGGTAAGTGACGATCGTTCTCAGGCGGGTGGTAGGCGATAAGAGCCGCATCTGATCGACAGCGACCGATCGCTTGTAGTGGGTCGTCATTTCCAGGGTTTGGCGAGTCTTCTGGTAGGTAAAGCGTCCAGCGATCGTGCCTGCTTCTGAGTAGCCTTGATCTCGCAGGTAAAAGCCTTGAATGATGTCGCCATTGGAGTCTGTAGGAACCTGGGCCGCCAGGGGTAAAAGCGCCTCCGGAGTGACTTTTTGAATCATGTAGGCATCGGGCACAAACAAAGCTTTGAGGCGCATCGCCACCTCTTCACCTTTTTCAGAAACGGTATTGAAGGCGATCGCAAACCCTGGGCAGGTGTCCGGTTGAGTCACTTTAGCGGTGTCTACTTGAAATTGCCCCGTTGCAGACTCGTCAGAGGGAATGAGAATACGCTGTTTTTCAGTTTCCGTCAGCGCGTCTACTTTAAACTCGGTGTAAGAGCGCTCAACTTCTCCCTGCTCAATGTAGTGGTAGGTGCGTTCAGTAGTCCAGGTACCCGCACAAACAGCAAAGAATTCTTGAAAACTCAGCATTTTTCTCTCTAGTAGAACGGCGTTTAACAAAAATACTCAGCACAAAAACACTTGAATCAAGCGACTCTCTGAAAGCATAGCATCTGCTCTAAATCTCAGACAGCATCTCACTTTGGAGCCAGACGACCGATCGTACTTTTTTGCACCAGTAGAAGGGTTAACGCACGGCTCACTTCTTCTTGAGAGGTTACAAGCTTTTATGAGGCGTGATAGCTCGTTTCTCAGAACAGAAAAAATGGCTTAAGGGCAGATCTTTTTCCTTTGATCTAAACTTTCTTTGTAATCCTCAACTGTCGTAACCAGGCTCTTTCATTTCACTCTAGAAGCAGATAAGTGCTTGATCTTTACAGCGTCCCGCTTTCAGCGTTTTACAAGCATTTTGAACGCTTATTTTAACGAAATTCGTTCAACATTTTCTGAACTTTGCGAACAGTTTGTAGCCTTTCTTAAAGCAGTTGCTCAATCGTTTCCTGAGCTACATTTTGTTTTTGCATGAAAAGTTAAATGATTCGGGAGTAACCGTGCGATCGCAGGTTTTTTCACTAAGATGAACGATAACAAAAGTAGGGGAAGTAGGGCAGTAAATGGACACGCTTCAACAGCAAATCGGCACAATGGATAGCAAGATTGATACCTTGTATCAGCTTATCGAGCAGCTAACTCACAATCTTTCTCAAGTCGTCACCGAGATCAAAACCCCTAATCAGGGGATGGGCTACACCCTATCAGGCACCAGCAACGGGCGCTATTATCAGAGTCATCGCTACAGCGATCCGTCGATGGAACACAAAGACGTTTTGGTAGACAATCAGGGCAGCGAGGCCTCGATTCAAGGTGGAGAAAAGCCCCTCTCACCCGAAATTCAGATTCAGCGACTGACCGCACAACTGACCGCCGCCTACAACCGGATTGCAGCGCTTGAAGAACAGTTGTTGGCGCAGAGAGTTCACTAAGGATCGTGGATTAAATAACTCCGAAATTTCACCCTCACCCTCTCCTCAAAGAGCTACCGGGTACACACAAGTCCGGAATCGCTTCGTTTCAATCGGCTTCAGCCCCCTAAATCCCCCAGTCTGGGGGACTTTGACCAAGGAAAGATTTCCAAAGTTCAAAGCCATGACGACAGCTCAAAGTCCCCCAATTTTGGGGGATTTAGGGGGCGAAGGGTCTCGGCAATGACGGATCAATCAACTTGTGTGTACACGGTAGCCCCAAAGAGAGGGAACCAGACTTTAGCCTCCTTCTTAGGAAGAAGGGTTGGCGAGGGCTTTGCCCCGCTTTGTGAGGAGGGCGATCCGAGACTCTACAATTGTCGAAGTTATTTAATTCTCATTCCTAAGAAAGGGATGAGGGAGAACTTCGATGATCTGTTCCCCCTTTGGGGGTAATCCGCTTCGCGATGAGGGATGAGGGATGAATCGGGTAGCCGTTTATTCCTTGTCCTTTGTTTTTGGTGGTTGATCGCTCTTTAAACGATGATCTGCCAAAGTTTCGATCGCTTCAAGAAGTTCGGGTTGTCCCCAGTTTTGAAAGAGGTGGCCTGCGATCGCGCATCCTCCAGCGCCCACACCTTCTTTGACGTAGCCTTGTTCGTACGATCGCAGTTGGGGATGGCGCGATTTTGCGAAGCTTAACTGTGTGGCGAGGAGGGGAATGGTTCCGATTTGATTGCCTAACCCTACCGTATCGCCTGTGGGATCTTCGGCTACCCAGCGAGTGGTTCCGACAACAATTCTTTGAGGGTGCCAGGGAAGAGAATGGGTTGAGGAAATGGCTTGTGTCAAGGCAGACACGGCTAACATTTGTGTGCCTCCGGCCAATAGAACTCCACAGGTTTGACTGGCGGCGATCGTCATGCCAGCAACCACAATTTGCATCGGATCTCCGACAGCGGCAACGAGGGCGATCGGGTCTGAGGCGTGAGGCGCGAGGTTTTGATTAGACTTCTGTAGTGGGCGTGGTGCGTGAGAATTTAAGCTTGAGAAATTCTGTAACCCGTCTTGGACTAGCTGCCACTTTTGGGCGTGATTGCAGACGGGATGGCTGCTGTTAACTTTTTGAGCGGCATCAATTCCCAAACCTGTGAGAATTGCTAATGCAGTCGTCGTACCTCCCACCACACATTCACTCAAAATTAGGTAACTGTCAGGAACTTGAGCGGCTAGTTTTTCTCCCCAGATGAGTCCTTGTTGAAATAGGTGTTCGACGATCGCTCGCTCCATCGCTTGACCTGTACTTAGACAGCGGGCGGGCATTCCTTGCAGATCGATCGCAGAGACAGCAGGCGGATTGGGCAACCCTGCATTAAATAGATAAATGGGAATGTTTTGGGCAGCGAGAATGGCACGAGAAATTAAGACGGGAGACGCGCCCACATGCAGAGGAGGCAATGGGTAACGAGGCGATTTTTGCACCCCATTGATTAGAAATTCTGCATCCGCGATCGCTGTGTACTGTCGATCGGTCGGAGTCGCACCAGCAGCCGAAATTCCAGGAATCAGTCCCGTCTCGGTAAAGCCCAAAACACAGGCAAAAAGTGGCGATCGTCCTCGATACTGATGAAGCCACTGCTGCGCTTGTTGAGGCTGAGTATAAATCGAAATCATTCTGAATTAAGCAACACTTGCACCCAGTTTGGCGGATTGGGAATGGGATTGTTGAGGCGATCAAACAAAAACCACGCTACGACATGCACCACAAACAAATAAACAACGCTGTGGGTGACAATCATCGCCAGTACTGCAAACTGCACCAGCACTAACGACGGTTGCATCAATAATCCCAGTTTGAGAAACACCCACTCCAACAGGTTAATGATTTGATTGGTGCCATATAGCCAGAGATCTTCACCCGTCAAAATAGACAGTAGCCAGATGCGAAAAAAAGCGCCCGTTACATTCAGTAAACTGGCAAGGGGAATCGAAACGGCCCACTTAGCGCGACGATACCACAACGCTCCTAACAACACGCCGAGTAACCCAAAGGGCACCACAAACTGAATGCTGCGAGTGGGGCCAATTAGCACCGACAGCAATAGCCCCGATACCAACGCCGCCATCCATGCAGCCCGACTTCCCCATCGCTGATAGACGAGCGCGATCGGAATCGGGAAAAAAATCTGCAACAGCGGCCCCATCGGAAAGTAGGAATTCACCAGATAGATCAGACTGGCCGCACTGGCTAAAAACGCCGTCTCAACCATGACGATCGGACTTGCGGGATCAACCTTGCGAACGTAGCGCGGTCGATCAGAGGCTTCCTGAACTTCGGGTACGATGTCGTCGAGCCAGTTTTCCTCATCGGAAGGCTGGTTAGAGCTGGGCGAATTTGGGCTGGCGTTTTGAGAATCACTCATGCAAATGGCGGAATGCAGGCAGATCTACTCTAGTGCAAATTTTATAGATCGCACCGAGCAATCGAGCCAGGCTTTCTCTCGCCAAAACTGCCCACAAGTTAGTTCCCAAACACACCGTTCCTAGCCACAGCAAAATAAACGTGGGCGGCATCACCACGCCGATTAAAAACCAGGTGAGAACATGCAGCACCATAATGCCCGAAAACAGAGAAGCGACTCCAGCGGCTAATAAAACTTGGATCGGAGGACGACGCATTCCTGTCAATATCAGGGTTTGGGAGGTTGTCAGTAGATTAGCCGGGACGAGAAAAGCGCAGATAGCAATGCAGTGCGATCGCGAAAAATCAAACAGCGCGTTGTAATCGATCATGCAGTCGGTTGAAAGCGATTGTTAACGGTAGGTTACGTCAAGATGAGCAGGTTTGCACGAAATTACAACAAAGCATTACAAAGGGAGGAGGGAGGAGGGAGGAGGGAATTAGGCGATCATCATTTCCTCAAACTGTTGGAGGCGGGAGGCTTCGATCGAGTAGTTTTTGCCGTAGATGATGGGGAGTTGTTTGGTTTGGGACAGGACTTGTCGAACTTCGGTGTTGGAAATATTCATTAGGTCACGATTGGTGGTGATGGCTAGGGCGGCGGCGATTCCGACTCCTTGACCGACGGCTACGTTAAATTCGACAATGCGACCTGCGGCACAGGCGTATCCATCAAAGCCGGATGCGGGGCTGATGACAGCAAGATTAGGGACGGATCTGAGAAGGGCGTGACGAATGCCGACGTTGAAGAGGGGCGGTTTGAGAAAGGAGATGCTGGTGATGCCTCTTTCTAGGGCTTTGAGTCCCAGACCTTCGATGCCGCCGCGCACGTCTAGGGGGTAGCCAAAGGTGGCGATCGCTTCTTCTCTAGACACGCCGCCTTCGAGCATTCTGGCTCCGCTCAGGGGTTCGACCACACCCGTCACATTCCCGGCATGACGAATGTAGAGTTCTGGCATGGGGCGGACGGCGGTGGCACCGAGACTTTTGAAGAAGCGATCGAGAAATTTGATTTCTTCTAGCATGGCGGGCGTGGGTTTGGCGGCGTTTCGAGCCAGCGCTTCGGCTTGAGAACCGGACACATGACACAGCAGCGCATTCCAGGAAAGCCGACCCCCTGGAAGAATGGCGATATTGCCGGAGTCAAAGGCGCAACTGTTGCTATTGAGCGAAAATTTTGTGCCCCGGTAGGCATGATAGGCGATCGATAACGCTTTGCTGCAAATATCGATGTGATCAGAGCCGACGTTCATATCTGCCAGAGCGCCTTTGCTGTCAAACATTTCTTTTTTGAAGCGCTCTATAATTCTCGCGTCGCCCCCGGCGGCAAGCTGCATAAATCTTTGCGCTTCGGTGTCTCTGGGGTTGGTGAAGCGTTTGAGGTAAGCCATTTCGACGGATTTGAGTTCGGCGATCGTCAGTCCCTCGGTTTCAAACACCAGCGTCACGGGCAGTTCTGATTCGGGGAGTCCAAAAGTGCCAAACCCTTGCAGCTTATCAGCTCCCGCGTATTGAGCAAGTTCGGCGTTGACGGTCGAGTCGATAAACTGTTTGGCAAGATAAGTTTCTCCATTCATCAACTGAATGCCAGAGATTTTTGCGCCCTGTTTGAGAATGGCTTGAATCTGCACCCGACTGATGATGTCTGCACTGATTTCGCTCAACATCTGACGCAGCGCGGTGTTTGCCTTGCGGGGATCAAGCGCAATTTGAGGAACGCCCGATCGCTGCAAAAATTCGGTATATAACCGAGACGGATCGCCAAACAACCCTACACCCGTCGCTTGTCGGATATCCGGAGGAACGTGGGTGCGATCGAGATACGCCAATCCGCCTCGTACCAGATGGCCGCCCACGCCTTCTTGAGAGTTGCCCTTAAACATGATCAGGGATTTGGGAAATTTGCCAATTCTGCGACGATATTCTCTAGCGGCTGCAACGATCGCGAGAATACCCGGAACTTCGTCACCAAACCCGATAATGTCGTAGGTGCGTGTCGTGGACGGTGTGGCTGCTGTCATGAAAGGGTGCCCCAACTACTGAATCGATTTTAAGTACAGATTCCGTTAGAGAACGCCAAATTTCACAAATTATTGAATTTTTGTAGGATATTCGCCCTGGGATAGAGGTAAAGCGATCGTCCATCCCTCAAGTCAACGAGAATTTCATCGCTCCCACTTCACTCACATCCGATCGCTCTATTTCTCAACTTGCAGCTTTTTTAGCAAGATTGGGACGGGGCAAAGCAGAAGAGAATAGCGTGTTAAAGATAGCTTTGCGATCGCTCACCGATTCATTAGACAGGTTCCACATCGTTTCATAAAAAAAGAACGAAACCCCAGCAAATCCTTGCTCTCGTACGAGTTGCACCTGATCTCGAATCTGCCGAATACCCACTGGACGATCTTTGAGTCCCGTCAACACGCCAACCCCTGTCGGAATATGACTTTTAGCCGCTTGCACTTCGGGCTGATTTAACTCGTCAATAAATCCCTGACGGCTGTCTCGGTAAACTTGCAGCACCAGTTCTTCGATCAGTCCTTGTTGATCCCAGGTGCGCCAATCTTGCAGCGAATGATTGTAGGAGAAATTGTAATTGTTGGGTGACAACGAGACTAGAACGTTTTGTTTTTTGGCTTTAATCGCCTGGAAGATCTGAGCCGTGAAAGCAGTGATTTTGTTAGCTCTCCAGCGAATCCAATCGGGATCTTTGGGGTCGATCGGCGGCTGTTTCCCCTGATTTTCTTGCTTGTAAAGGGCAACCGTAAACTCATCGTAGCCAAAATCATAAGGCAACCCGAAATGATCATCAAACTGAATGCCATCAAGGTCATAGTTGTCAACGAGTTCGAGAACCAGATCGCTAATGAATTTCTGAACCTCTGGCTTAAACGGATTCAACCAGACACGGGGATACTTGCCCTCTTGCCAGACTTGAGTGCCGTCTCGTCGTCGCGTTAACCAATCAGGATGCATACTAGCCAGTTCTGAATCGGCGGGTGCCATAAAGCCAAACTCAAACCAGGGAATGATCGTTAATTTGCGCTGGTGTCCCTGTTCGATCAGTTCTTTGAGCATGTCCCGATCTTTTAAGCCGATCGCTTCGGGTCGCGGATCAAAGGACAGCCCGATCGCTTGTTTGGCGACCTGACTCGGATACAGCGTGTAGCCCCAATTCCAAACGGCGGGATAAATGGTATTGAAATTGAGTTGAGCGAGATCTTGAACAGCCGCATTGAGACGATCGCGGCTAAACATTGCGTCACTGTCAATATTCGTCAACCAAACGGCGCGAATCTCACTGCGAACCGCTGGCTTACCCGCAACGTACTGATCCGGAATCAACGAAGCGGTTTCTGGCAGTGCCCGACAGATCAGAGCCGCAATTTCTCCTCGACTGGCCGCCGCATCAGGATTTAGCTGCTTGACATTGGGATAGTTGACGACGATGCGTTTATCTGTGGCCGCTGCGATCGCCTTTTTCGCATAGTCAGGAATCGCTTGAGCATCCTGAAAAACCGCCAGCGTTTGATCCAGCGGAGCTGTCGAAGTGGAACCCGCCGCAGCACTGGCGAGAACAGCGATCGCATGGACTCGTAAAATGCTTTGATTGGGGCGAAAGGTGCCGTCTGGGTAGCCCGAAAAAAAGTTGGCGTTGGTGGCTTGTCCGATCGCGCTGGCCGCCCAAAACTTACTGGGAACGTCCTTGAATTGAAGCGATCGTGCAGGCAGCGTTGCATTCACAATTCCTGGAAACGCCGTCACCATCAGCGAAGCGTATTCTGCACGAGTCACCGACGCATTCGGGCGAAAACTCCCATCCGGGTAGCCGTTAAGAATCTTTTTCTGAGCCAGCGACTCGATACAGGCTTTTGCCCAATAGTTTTGAATATCGTTAAAGCGAACTTGAGCCGAGGCAGGTTCTAACCGACTAGAAAAAACTCCAGTCAAGGTCAGCAAGCCCATGATCAAACAAATCCAGAGAAACCGCCAACGCCGCGTCGCCATAATCCACCCCTGATGCAGGAGAAATGTTGTCATGATTTCTACTTTCGCATCAACTCCAATCAGTTCTGTAATTCGTTCTCCAAAAGGTAATCCCGTCCGTACCACTCGTAACAAAACTTTTTCAAATATCCTGTTAGCAAATCCAAGTTCTCAGAATAGATGAACAGGGATTCTGATATATTTCTCCTCATCACTCGTAGCGATGCTATTGATTGAAATTTATTGCATTGATTAGAAATAGCTTGAGATTGATTGTATGACTCGAACAGACGGCTTTATTGGACGGCGATCGTTTCTGCATCTGGCAGGAATGGGAGGACTGGGCATTGCGGCGGCCGCAGGAAGTGGATCGATCTGGCATCCAGAAGAAGCTCTCGCACAAAGCCCCGCGACTTCTAAAAAACCTCAACCTGTTAGCCCGGATGCAGCCTTAAAGCTTCTCCTGGACGGCAATACGCGATTTGTGGATGATAAGCGCCAAAACCCTGGGCAATCTCGCTTACGTCTTCAAGAAACTGCCGTCGCTCAATATCCATTTGCGTCGATTTTGGGCTGTGCAGATTCTAGAGTGCCTTCCGAAATCGTGTTTGATCAGGGCTTGGGTGACTTATTTGTCGTTCGAGTTGCCGGAAATGTCGCCAGTCAAACGGCGATCGGTAGTTTAGAATTTTCTACAGCCGTGCTGGGTTCTCAACTAATTGTGGTGGTTGGGCACAGTCGCTGTGGGGCAGTCATAGCAGCCGTAAAAGGAGATCCCCTACCCGGCCGAATTGGTATATTTGTCGAAGAAATTAAGCCTGCTGTCGCTCGTGTCAGGGCTAAAACGGGAGACTTAGAACAAAACTCGATCATCGCCAATGTGCAGTATCAGGCGCAAAAGTTAGCAGAGAGTTCGACTATCTTGGCTGACTTGATCCAGAAGGGTAAGCTCAAGATCGTGGGGGGGCGCTACGACCTAACAACTGGCAAGTTCACGATCGTCACTTAGGTTCGGTGAACTACTCCCACTGGCTTCCTACGCGCTACGCGCTGCGGTCGTTGAGTGGGGGCTTCCAACTTCAACGGGAAGCGCCTTAGATACGGATGACTTTCGCCTTCCAACCTTCGGACTTACCTTCCCTCCATTGGCAGTAGCGCTAGTTCCTAACGCTAATATTCTGAGTCCTTCATCTCGAATGTTGATAGCGGCATTTACATCTCGGTCATGCTTTGTGCCACAGTTGTTACACTGCCATGACCGGACATCTAAAGGCAAGCTACCGACTCGATTGAGACAGACTGAGCAAGTCTTTGAAGATGGGAAAAAGCGGTCTACTTCGATGTAGTACCTTCTATCTTCTCTTGCTTTATATTCCAGCATTTTAGTGAACTCACCCCAACTGGCATCGCTAATTGCCTTAGCTAAGTTGTGATTCTTCACCATGTTCTTGACTGCTAAATTCTCAACGCAGATGACTTGGTTCTCGTTCACCATTTTGCGTGAGAGCTTATGCAGAAAATCTTTACGGGTGTTCGCAATCTTTTCATGCACCCGCGCCACAATCCGACGCGCTTTTTTGCGAGTGTTAGATCCTTTTACTTTGCGAGACAATTTTTGCTGCTTGCGTTTAAGATTCTTAGACCGTTTTCTCAGCACCCTCGGATGGTCAAACTTTGAACCATCCGAGGTGATAGCAAAGTGAGTCAAACCTAAATCAATGCCGACCGCTTTACCCTGACTAGATGGATCTACCTCAGGCTTTTCGTCATCAAACAGCAATGAGGCAAAATACTTGCCTGAGGGCATCACAGAGAGGGTAACGGTCTTCAGTCTACCTTCTCGCACTCGATGGATTTTGGCTTTGATGACTCCCAGTTTAGGCAGCTTCAACCCTTCATCAGTGATTTCGACATTCTGAGGATATTGGATAGACTGCTTACCTTGTTTCGATTTGAAGTTAGGGAATTTAGCCCGCCCCTCAAAAAAGTTGATAAACGCTCTAGACAGATTCAATGACACCGATTGCAACACTTGGCTATAAGGTTCAGCCAACCATTCAAACTCTTTTTTCAGGAGAGGTAGACGGTCATTCATTCCCTGTTGGGATAGACCTTTACCCGTCTCTTTATAGAGTTGATTCGTCAGGGATAGAGAATTGTTCCAAAACCAACGGGCGCAGCCAAACGCTTTTGATAGCGCTACTTGCTGCTCATCGGTTGGATAAATTCGTACCTTGACTGCGTGTTTCATTTCTCTATCTTACTGTAAATTAACGATAGTAGTAAGAAGCGTTAATAAATCTTTTGTGTTGATATCTAGGGGATTGGCGGTTTCGCTTTGCTACACCGCCCTGGCTTTCATCCCCCACCTTTTCCATTACGCAAGTCGCTTCGCTGTTGCTCCATTACAAGAGGTGGGGGAGTTCCCGCCATCATTGTTGAATCGCTTCAATCTGCCAGGAATTGCAAAGAGATGGGTAAAGGCAGTGTATTTGTGCCCTCGCCCATCTTTTAGAAAATTCAGCGCAGTGAAACCTTAATGGTGCTTTGAGGCATCTGTATCCAGCCCGTCATATCCCACGCCATGCGCTTGATGCACCGGGTTGCGATCTGAATCTTGGTCAGCAGGAGTACCGCCATCGTACCCTACACCGTAGGACTCATCAACCGAGTTACCGTTTGGCGCGATCGCACTCGTCCCGTCGTATCCCACCCCATGCGCTTGATTGATTGGATCGCCATCTTGATCCTGGTCGAGCGGAGTTCCGCCATCGTAGCCCACTCCATAGGAGTCATTTGCTGAATCTAGATTGGCCGAATCCAGTGGATCGTTCTGCACTAAGGGACGATCGCCTACATCAATCTTCTTCACGTCTCTCGAAGTTCCTTCTACCATAGTGATTCTCCAATATTTGTTTTAGATTTTGTTTTAGATAATTATTGAGCGCTAAATAAGCATGACAATCGCCGCACAAATCTCCCTCGTGCTTTGGAGAGAGATGATTGATGCGTCACTATTCCAAAAGAGGCGACCGCGAATGAGAAGAATTGCCCGTTTTAACCGCCGCTAATTTTCGCTTTGTAGCCCAACTGCACCAAAATCTGAAGTAACTTCTGAGCATGGTCGCCCTGAATCTCTAGCGTCTCCTCTCTAACGGTGCCGCCCGTTCCACATTGAGCTTTCAGCTTTTTGAGCAAATCTGTCAACGTCTCAGCCTTGGACTGAAATCCACTGATCACCGTTACGGTTTTTCCGCCTCGTCCCTTGCGCGACACTTGAACTCGAACGTTTTGCTGATTGGGCGGCAGGTCAGGAACTCCCCGTTCCAATGCGTCTGAATGATTCGCGTTACCAAATTCGGAATAGATGATGCGATCGCCCGCAGAGGTGCCCGACTTTGCTTTCTTAGAACTCGCCATAAAAATCAGTGCCAAATCAGCAGCAAGGGCCAGTGTAACGCAGCTTTCCTCAAGCTTATAATTAGGCATCAATTGCACCTATAAGATTCAGGAATCGTGACGACAACCCCACTTCCCAAAAATCTCCAGCCGGCCTCCGATCTTTCTCCTCAAAGTCGCCCCGATTCGTTGGGGAGATTTGGTCAGTTTGGCGGCAAGTATGTCCCTGAAACCCTCATGCCCGCTCTGTTTGAGCTAGAGGCAGCCTACCATCAATACAGCCAAGACCCCGACTTTCAACAAGAGCTTCAAGGACTGCTAAAAGACTATGTGGGTCGCCCCAGTCCCTTATATTTTGCCGAACGGTTGACGACCCACTACGCTAGACCCGACGGCACCGGGCCGCAGATTTATCTTAAGCGCGAAGACCTCAACCACACTGGGGCCCACAAAATCAACAATGCCCTCGCTCAAGCACTTTTGGCGAAACGCATGGGCAAACAGCGCATCATTGCCGAAACGGGAGCAGGTCAACACGGAGTCGCTACCGCCACAGTTTGCGCTCGATTTGGGCTAAAGTGCATCATCTACATGGGCGTGCAGGATATGGAGCGGCAGTCGCTCAACGTCTTTAGAATGCGCCTGATGGGAGCCGAAGTCTGCCCCGTCTCATCGGGAACCGGAACCCTCAAAGATGCCACTTCGGAAGCGATTCGGGACTGGGTAACGAATGTAGAAACGACCCATTACATCCTGGGTTCTGTCGCTGGCCCGCATCCGTATCCGATGATGGTGCGTGATTTTCATGCGGTGATCGGTCAGGAGACTCGCGCTCAGGCTCAAGAAAAGTGGGGCGGTTTGCCGGATATTCTGCTGGCCTGTGTGGGCGGTGGCTCTAATGCGATGGGACTTTTTCACGAATTTATCGACGAATCTAGCGTGAGAATGATCGGTGTAGAAGCAGCGGGTCATGGCGTAGAAACCGATAAACATGCCGCGACTTTGACCAAGGGACGAGTTGGTGTTCTCCACGGGGCGATGAGTTATCTGCTGCAAGACGACGATGGTCAGGTGATCGAGCCGCATTCCGTTAGCGCTGGATTAGACTATCCGGGTGTCGGGCCAGAACACAGCTATCTGATGGAAACAGCACGGGCTGAGTACTACGCCGTCACCGATGAGCAAGCGTTGGGAGCGTTTCAGAAGCTTTCTCAGCTAGAGGGAATTATTCCTGCGTTGGAGACGGCTCATGCGATCGCCTACCTTGACACCCTCTGTCCCCAACTCACGGGCAGCCCTCGCATCGTGATCAATTGTTCAGGTCGTGGCGACAAAGACGTTCTTACCGTGTCCGCCATTCTGAATCCGTAAAGTCTCAAAAATTCTGTTGTTTGCCCTTTATCCAAAACTGGTAGAGGGCAATTTCTGTTTAACGACCCGATTCCAAAGAATTATTTAAGAAGTTCAGAAGATTCATCCGGTGCAATGACTTCTCCATCCATTTGCAGCAAAGGCGCTTCATCTGCGATCAAATCACTCAACTCGTGAAACTGAACGCCCATATGCTGACAAGCCGCCGCCAACTCTTGTCGAAAACGATTGAGATCTGAGCCATAGCCGCACAAATCGGCCGCCGTTTCGACTCCTTGCTTCGCGTTTGCCCGCGCACAATCAACCAAATCCAAACCTTGCAGTGGGGTAGAGGATGCCATCAGTTGCTCCAAAATTTTATTGCATCGCCTTCCACTGTGCAGCCAGACGAGTCGATCGCAAATCTCTCCAGAGTTATGATTTTTGCCTCAAAGCCACCCACGACTCAAAGATTCAAGAAAAGATGAAAGACGCTGACCCAAACAGATCAATCCTTTCCTCCCTCCTCCCTCCTCCCTCCTCCCTCCTCCCTCCTCCCTCCTCCCTCCTCCCTCATCCCTCCTCCCTCATCCCTCCTCCCTGCCAATACCGACAAGCCGCATTCGCCATCGTCACCACGCCCGTCAAGATTGCCGTTTCGTCCACTTCAAATTGAGGATGGTGTAAGGGATAGTTTCGCCTGTCCTTAAAGCCAACCCCCAAACGGAACATACTGCCAGGCGCGTGTTTCAGGTAACAAGAAAAATCTTCTGCACCCAGCGATGGCTCTTGGATAATTTGAATACTGTCGCTGCCCCAGATTTCCTTTGCCGAAGACTCCAACAGACTCGTCAACTTCAGATCGTTTTGTACCGAAGGCGTTCCTCGACGGTAATTGACCTGACATTTTGCCCCATAGGTTTGACACACACTGGACACAATATTCTCAACCCAGGTCGGCAACGCTTCACTGGTTTCAGGATGGAGCGATCGCACCGTTCCCATCATCTGCACCTGATCCGCAATCACATTCGGGGCCCGTCCCCCTTGAATCTTGCCGATCGTCAGCACTACCGGCCGCAATGGATTTTGAGTGCGAGCGATCGCCTGTTGCAATGCCGTGATCACCTGAGCCGCAATCCAGATCGCATCCACTGCCTCATGAGGTCTTGCGCCATGTCCCGACTCACCGACGATCGTAATCTCCAGATCATCCGCCGCCGCCGTTAGTGCCCCATAGCGAATGCCCACCTTCCCAGCCGGAATCGACGGAAACACATGGACTGAGAGAATCGCATTGACCTGCTCGATCGCTCCATCCTGGATCATCCATTCCGCCCCTTGTGCGATCTCCTCGGCAGGTTGAAACAAAAACCGCACATTACCCGGTAGTTGAATACCTAACTGAGACAGCACCATGGCCGTCCCCAAGCCCACCGTCGTATGGACATCGTGACCGCAGGCGTGCATAATTCCTGACTTGCGAGACGAAAATTCTAGCCCCGTGCGCTCCTGAATCGGCAACGCATCCATATCTGTGCGAATGGCCAAGAGACGGCGATCGCTCCCTCCTGCCAATTCCCCAACTACGCCCACTTTTCCTACCGACTCCCGCACCTGTAACCCACAAGAAGAGAGGACTCCAGCCACATAAGCGGCCGTTTGCTGTTCTTGTCCGCTCAGTTCGGGGTGACTATGCAAATGGCGACGAATCTCAATCAAACGAGGCGCAAGGGCAGTAGCGAGTTCTTTGATGCGGTCTTTCATAGGAATCCTGCGATCGGGCTTCCTTCCAATGATAAGACTTGTGAAGAAATCAGCGTCAGCCAGAGGTTTTCTAAAATACATTCTCCCCCTTCTTAGCGTCCCCACTCGAACACTAGCTCCTGGTTCAAAGTCTTTCAGAATTGGCAACTTGGGGGGCAAAAGATTCAAGCAGCGCAGTGAAGGAAGTCACCCCTACGGATCAGGGCTGCTGAGTCGCGATCGCCAGCCTCACCCCTGGAATTGTTCTCAATCGATCCATTACTGTAATCACTAGCCCATGACTGACGCGGCGATCGGCATTGACGATCACCTGGATCTGATTTTTCTTCCCTTTTAATCCCTGAACTTGAGCTTGTAAATCTTTAAGTTGAATGGCCTTGCGGTTGAGGGCGAGTTTGCCGTTTTGGTCGATCGTCACCGTTGCGGGAGCGGCTTGTTGAGATTGGGCACTGACGGCCGTCGGCAGACTGACAGGCAACCCTTGAGAGCGCGTCAAAAACAGCGTGGACATGATGAAAAACGTGAGTAGGGCAAAAATCACGTCGATCATCGGCACGATATAAATTTGAGGCGGCAGATCCGGTTCTTCAGGTAGACGCATAAGACCCTCCTTTTTCGTGGCGGCGACGATAGAGCAATTCAAGCTGTCCCCCATATTCTTGAATCAGCGCAATTTGACGGATGTATAGCCCTCGAAACGTGTTGGAAAACACCAGCGTGACGATCGCCACCACCAGTCCCGATGCCGTTGAAATCAGTGCTTCACTGATCCCGCCTGTCACATTCGTCGTATTAGTGCCGCCCAAGTCGCCCAGACGCAGATTGGCAAATGAAGCGATCAGTCCCAAAATGGTGCCCAATAGTCCCAGCAGCGGAGCCAGACTGATAATTGTTTCAAAGACAGTGTTGAAGCGCTTGAGCAGGGGAATTTCAGCTTGAGCCGCACTTTCTAACGCCAGACGAAACTCTTCGGGCGTGGCTTCTTCGAGTTCTAAAGCCGCTAGAAAAATACGAGCGATCGGCAGATCCGTGTTTTGTTCTAGCATCAAAAAGGCGGCTCTGGGACTGCGCCGATAAAGCGTCAACACTTCGCGGATGATGCGATCGTGGCGTTTTGTCACCTTTGCCCAAAAAGAAATCCGCTCAAAAATCAGCGCCACCGCCAGGATCGAAAATCCCAACAGAGGCACCATGACAATCCCGCCGGATGTAAACCAATTCGTCGCCTGCATGTCGCGTCGAGCCACTTGTAGAAGCAGGGTTTATTCTAATCCCTCAGTTGCTCACTTGGCACAGGTTATTTGCGTCCCGTGTTCGGAAATCGCTCAATCTGGGCGTAGCCGCTAAAAATTAGCTTGTCGCCTTCCGTTTCCAGACGATTGATTCGCAGCAAAACACCATCGAGGTCAAAGCGATCGAGATCCACCATATTGTCTAAAATCTCAGCAAACGCCATTGTGAGAATTTCAGAAATGCCGCGTAGCGCTTCAGGAACGGCTTCTGGCTCAAACTTGGGATCTTGAAACGCCACTCGTCGCCGTCGCTCGATCGCCACACTCGCCGTCAGACTAATCGGCACCGTGTTATTGGGCAAAACCGCCTTGGCAAAGATCTGAATTTTGTTGTTTGGTAAGAGCTTGAGTTGCACATCGTCAAACGAGACAGGCTCGCCACCAGACAGATTCATCAGCGCGGGTTCGGTAATGTTTTGCATCCGCTTGACGACCAGTTCTGACTTAAAGGCATCGTTGATCCCCGATTCGGTTAAGGTCACCTGAGCGATCGCTTGAGTCGGCTGCTTAAGACGAATTTTGCCCCCCAAGACAGAACCAAAGTCGATCGCCACTGCATCAGTCTCAAACCGCATCTCCTCCACCCAAAAATCACGGCGAATCACTAGCCCGCGTCCGCTCATCTTAAAGTTGTCAATGCTTCCCTGCAAGAGCTTGCTCGACGGAAAGCAGCGAATAGAAACTTCGACTGACTCACTTTTGGTAAACAGGTGACGGATAGATTCACTTGCTGCTGCATTGAGCATCCGCTCCCCAAAGTCAGTTCCAGGAGAATTTTTCACGTTTGTGAATCCATTGAACATCGTTTCTATCTGCAACGGTATCTCCCATTGTGTAACACATTGTAAAGATGCGTCAATTTTCAATCAAACAGAAAATCAACTAAATGAATTAAGAAAACACTATATCTGCTTAAAAAATCTGGAGAGATGAGCAGCCTGTCCTTCATGACCTTCCCAGAGAAAGTGTACTCAGACTAACCACTGTACAGGACTTTCAGCCACGATCCGCCAAAAGATGCGCGGTGCCTAGCTTTCCATAGACTGGGCGAGTACTCAACACAGAGCCTTCAATATGGTGAACCGCGAATATCGTTGTGAATCGCCTCTTTCAAAGCGGGTCAGGAATCTCATTCATTCTAACGGAAGGTGAAGGACTGAAATTCATACAGTGAGCAAATTTCTTGATAGAAGCTTTACATCCGTATGGAACTCGTCATATTTCCAACAGGTCACTTAAGCCAGGATGACCCAACTTCACTGGCTTGCGGGGATCGCTCAATGAGCTTGTGAGGGAAGGTTTTGCTGTGTCTACTCAAGTCATTTTGAGCAAATTCACACTCACATTCACTAACGGAACTCATGAAAAACTCTGTGCCTGGTTATACTCGCAAGTCACTTTGGAGAAAAGCGACGATCGCCCTCCTGTCTTCAACGCTGCTGATGGGAAGTTATGGGCAGATGGCGATCGCGGCTCCCTTACAGATCAGTCAGCAGCGAAGCTGGAACGCTGTTCTCAAGGTGGCTCGACTGGTGCAAACACGACAAGATGCCTCACTGGTGGTGCAACTGGGCATTCTCGACAAGCCTCAAACGAGCTATGCCAACGCGGTTTATCAAGTGTTTGCGCGACGAAATGACCAATGGGTGCAGATTTTTACCTCGACAGGGGCACGGCTGATTAGCAATAACGCAGGACGAACCATCCTGGCACCCGAAGTGATTTCGCTGAATGATTTGCGCCGACAACTAGGTGACATAAACCTGAACAATGTTGAACTGCGGGTCACGGCTCAACTGCGCTATGACGTTCGGGGGAGTGTGCGCGACAGATCCGTCTTTTTTGAGCAAACCCAGTCTTATCAGACGATCGCTCAAACCACCAGTTCTCAGTTGATCACACAGCAGATTAGTAGCCAATATGGAGTCAATCAAGGCAGTTTTAGTCTGGCGATCGCTCAAAAGCAAGCGTCTTCCAAAAAAGTAGTAGCGCGGGTTTCAGTTCGCAACAGAACGTCACAGGGCTTTTCAAGTGAGCGATTTTTAGGAGACTTTCGCTACAAGGTCAACAAAAAAGCCAAATTTATGAAGGGCTTGAAATCGGGCGATCGGGTGATTGTGCGACTTTTTAACCAGGAAAATCAATTCATCGGCTACAGCGAATTTGAACTGCTGTCTGAAAATGCTGCCGTGACTTTAGTTTTGCCCGATCGCTCCTCCGATCGCATCGTCCGCACCGTTTATGGCATTGACGCTGATCAAAATGGGGCGATCGACTCCAACACGCAAATTTACGACTATTTCACCCAGGTTTCTCAAGTGACTCGTCAAAGCTATCAAAATGCACGAGTGACGTTTTTTCGCAGCGTTCGGAGTCTGAAGAATTTGAGTTCCTTTGCGCTGTCTGGGCTGCCGATGCCGCGCTCTAATTGTGTCTACCCAATTTCTTTCACAAGTGGGGCGTTTTCGCTGGTCAACCAGTCGATCGAGGTGTTTCAGTCCGACCTCAGTTCGGTGTTTGTGTCGCCTCCGGGGCGAGTGGTGCAAACGATCGACGTCAGCAGCACAAATGTTTCGGTATATGAAGCAGATCGGCTATTGACCACTGATCAGACGATCGACTCAGATGACGACGACGATGACGATGACGACGATAAGAAAGGCAGAAAGCAGCGCTGTAATCAAGGGATTGGCAACGGTGCGGAAGGTTGCGATCCTGGAAATTCTCGTCCCCGCGGTGGCAGCAATGACGAAGACTGACGCAACTCCGGTAAAAACAAACGCTAACTTGGCGACTTAATCTCTCCAGTGCAGAAGCTCCGCAGCAAGACCGTTGTGGAGTTTTTTTAGGCGTTGCTGATTGGAGGGATGAATCTGTGGGAAGTGTCCATCTTTTCGCCCCCACTAAATCCCCCATTTTTGGGGACTTTGAACTGAAAATCTTATCTAAAAGCCCCTCAGAATTGGAAGGTTGGGGCAGAAGTGATTCACAACGAAGCGAAAAAGTTGTATCGGATTGCCGCCGCAAAAATCTTACTCCGGAAGCGCTTGCCAGATTTCATGTGCGAGGGACTTTGAACTGAAAGTCTGGACTGAAAGACCCCCAGAATTAGCGGCTTGGAGGGCAAAAGTTCAGAACATCTTCAGAACACCGAGGCGAAAAACCGTTGTCGAACTGACCACATTAATGCAAACTTAGCCACCAACACCAAAAAGCGCCCCTTTTGGGAACGCTTCGGCAAGTGAGACTTTGACAAAGGTTAAGGCAACTGAGCAGCCGTGTCAGGCACAGGTTCTTCTAAAACCACAACTCGCTGATTGGGGTCAGCCCGGTTGGTTTCTTCCTGCATGATGCTCTTAGCCTGACGGGGATCAAAATAGCGATTAAATTCTGACTTGAGGCGACCAACCCGCGCCTGGGTCGTTTTGACCTCTGCTCTCACTTCTTGAAGTTTGGATTGTTGAGCAATGCTGTAGGGCAATAGCTGTGTTAACGCTGCGATCGCTGCTCCCGAAATCACTAGATTTACCGTCAGCTTGATCGAAGTTTCTACGGCGATCGCGCGATGATGGTGGCGCTGTATGGGACGAGGATTGGATCGGGGCGACCCCTTATGGGTATATCGAGGAGATCGAGTCGAACGGACAGGAGGGGGCGTTTGGAGTGCGTTCATCAGTTCATACGGTGCGAGAACAAAGGCAGAATTTAAGGCACTAAAAGCCATGCCTGAAGAGTAACTGCCAGAAGCAATTTTGAATTTCGGAGTTTGAATTTTAGACTAAATCTCTCGCCCCTAAGAGGCAAAACCACAAATCTAGAAGCTTTTCTAATGAAGGGATAAAATTTGAGAAGTCAAACTTCTAGCAAAACCGCGCCCCAAATTAGTTATCTGAATCAGTCGATCGAGCTAACCTAAAATCGCAAATCTAACCGTCAAAATCAAGAAGTATGTTTGAACTAAGCAGCTTTCCAGCTTCCCTGTCTAAGAAGTTATTTTTCATCAGACAGGCGAGAAATCTGTCCTGTTAGTTTAACTCGCTTGCTCAAAAACGATCATCCAAATTTTGGGGATCGCTCGATCGCTTGCCAGCAGCCAACTGCTCACATTTCTCGCCAAGTCACCAGAACCTACTTATACAACTCTGTCGCTAACCGAAACGCCAACACTCCAGGAATGAGGGCAACGACTAGCGCAACCAGAATTTGAGTATCCGATAAAGGCATTGTTTGAAAACTCCTTATCTCAGCGTTTATAGTTTCCCAATGTGAACGAAAACGCGCCACTGCGGAAGACTTTGTAACAAGATGCAACAGAGCAGCAGCATTGATTTTTGAGTTAAAGAAGATTTTTGAGTTAAAGAAGATTTTGATTTGAAGAATCAAGGCTCTAATTTTTTCTAAGCTGCGAATTAATCTGGCTCGTCCAGAATCACCTTGATGAGGGTAGGCTGATAGGTAGGTACAGTGTCTACCTCGCCTTGAGAAGTAAAATTGTCAAGAGTGGTTTGTCACGCTTAGATTAAAACGATTGATGCTAGACCAGTTTTTGAATTTGCCGAGCGAGTTTAACACTCAAACCCTTTTGCTCCTACCTGTTTTGGTGGCATTAGAAGCTGTGCTGTCGGCGGATAACGCGATCGCACTTGCTGCCCTGACCCAGGGATTAGAAGACCCCGAACTCGAAAAACGCGCACTCAACATTGGGCTGGTGTTTGCCTATGTTCTACGGATGACGCTGATATTGACAGCATCGTGGGTGATGAAGTACTGGCAATTTGAGTTGGCGGGTGCGGCCTATCTGTTGTGGCTTGTATTTCAATACTTCACGTCTCAGCCAGAAGAAGGGTCGGCGCATCATGGGCCGCGATTTGCGTCACTGTGGCAGGCGATCCCCGTGATTGCGGTAACCGACTTAGCGTTTTCGTTAGATAGTGTAACGACGGCGATCGCGGTTTCTCAAGATACCTGGCTGATTCTGGTTGGCGGAACGATTGGGATCGTGGCGTTGCGCTTTATGGCGGGTCTATTCATTCGCTGGTTGACCGAGTATGAGCATTTAGAAGATGCAGGCTATCTCACGGTTGCGTTAGTTGGGGTGCGCTTGCTGCTACGAGTGGTCAATCCTGACTTTGTGCCGCCTGAGTGGGTAATGGTGGCGTTCATCGCAGGGATTTTTGCATGGGGTTTCTCACAGCGTAAGCTTTCTGTAGAAGTGCCTTCTGGTGCAGAGTCTCAGGATATCAAGGAAGCGATCGACCAAAAGATAGTCGATCCTAACGAAGAAAAGATTGAGGTTTGAGCGGCTCAGACCTAAAACGATGCCTTAAAGATTTCTATTTTAGAGTCCCAAAAAGAGTCCCAAAACGTTCAAGATCCCCGATTTCTTCAAGAGGTTGGGGATCTTTGTTTGTGAGGCAAATTGTGAGGCGAATTTTCAACGGCGCTGGAAGCCTAATTTTACGTCAGTTCGATGAACGCTTCGCTTCGCTTTTAGATCCAGGAACGCCCCCTAAATCCCCCACGAGTGAGGGACTTTGAACCAGAATTCCTCTCTGAAAGTCCCCCAAAATTGGGGGGTTGGGGGGCAGAAGCCGTGAACAACGAAGCGAAAAAACTCTCATCGAATTCACGTTAATTTTTCATAATAAATTCAAGAATCTCAGATTCAGGGAACTGACCGTTAAATCGCAGCATATCTGCGTAGGGGCCTTCATGCAGGTGAGCTTTGCCAGAAGAACCAAACAGCCGCAGCTTTTCGACGATGACAGACTGCATGGATTCGATCGTTGCCCCCATCGAGTCCACTAAATCCTTGAGCGATGAAGAACACAATCCCTGTTTGAGCGTTTTCATGTAGGCCGCCCGCACTTCGGTATTGACATTAAATTTGCAAACCCCTAGCTCGATCGAGCGACTAATCATCGACTCTGGCAACCCGGAAGCCCCATGTAGCACCAGCGGCAAGTCTCCTAAAAGATGGCGAATTTTTTCAAGGCGAGCAAAATCGAGCTTTGGTTCACTGCGATATTCTCCGTGGACATTGCCGATCGTCACCGCGAGCGCATCTACTTTTGTCGCTTTGACAAACTCGACTGCTTGGGTCGGATCGGTCATTTTGGCTTCTTTTTCGGCCACCGTTAAACCATCTTCAGTGCCGCTGATTCTGCCGATTTCTGCTTCGACGACGGCTCCTTTTCGATGCGCCAATTGCGTTATTTCTCGCGTAAATTCTAAGTTTTGCTGGTAGGGCAAGTGAGAGCCATCTGCCATAATCGAAGCCATCCCAAACGTCAGTGCTGTGCGAATATCGTCAGCAGACGTGCTGTGATCTAGATGAACGGAGATGGGGACAGTAGACGATCGGGCCGCCTCCAAACAGAGCGCCACCAAGGGAAATCCGCCATAGCTCAAGGCGCTGGGATGAAGTTGTAGCATCGCGGGACTGTTTTCTGCCTCGGCTGCCATGACCACAGCCTTTACGCCTTCTAAGTTGTAGATATTGAAAGCGCCGATCGCATAAACGTTTCGTCGGGCCGTCTCTAGCAGTTCTCTTGTAGAAGTCAGCATAGGTAGGGAGTAGGGGAGTGAGTCGATAAAAATTGGAAAAACTTGGTAAAGTGTTGGTCTAGACTTGAGCCGTCACAGAGTAGGTAGTGAAATTATCTCTATCTTTGCAGACGGACGTAACGCTTTCTAACTGCTTTCTAATTGATTGCCTTATGGCTGAACTTCCTACCACGCTAGATGACGCGATCGCTCAGGCTCAAACTGCAATTCAGGCGGCGATCGCTGCGGGCTATACACGCCTTCAGGTCGAGATTTTGTTTCCCGAACTCAAACCTCTACCGATCGCAGGAACGTTTCTCACAGCCTTTACAGAGTGGGGAAGCGGGCTAAAAGTTTTCTTTACAGATGCGGGCATGGCGGCTCTGGCAAAACGGGATTGGGGAGAAGTTCCCTTTCAGATTCGCAGTTTAGATGTCGCAGGCGCACGACAAACCACATCGGCTGAGGAGCAGGTTGATCCTGAAGATCAGCTTTATATCTTTGTGGCTCCCAGTGCTGTCGAGGTTGCCCCAGTTGAGCAGATTTGCAGTGTGGCGGGCGATCGTCCAATTGTGTTGTTCAATGCCCGACTAGAAGACGTGTCTACGATCGGCATCGGCTATGCAGGTCGTCAGCTTCGACAGCGTTTTTTGGATACGATCGAACCCTGCTATCACTTGCGCCCTTTGGATGACCACTCGGCGATTTTGCGCTGCTACCCTGACCCCTGGCAAGTCTGGCTCGAAACGGATGGCGTTTATCAAGCGATCGCCGAAGTTGCCGAAAAGCCTGATTCTGAAAAGCTAGATGAGCTATTTGCGTCGGTGACTGGAAGCCAACAATCAAGACAGGGGCTACTTTCAGGCTTGCAGCAGTTTTTGAGAGCTTTAGGAAGATAAAGTTTTTGAAGAGATCCTGTGATGATTAATACCTGTCTCGTGAGATCCGGAAAGCGAAGGGGCATAATTGCAGTTAGTAAGCAGGTCGATTATTCACGACTTTTCCACCTTGGACACTTCTTGCAGAGACTCTGGATGCAATGGGTAGAAAATTAATTTCTTACTTCCCAGAAATTAGTCCAGACAAGGGGTATCTGCATAAAGTTCGCGTTTTCATATTTCCTCCAAACTTGTGTTTAGACTTTTCGAGAAAGGCGATCGCATGACCTCAAACTCCCCCCGTCGAATTATCATTGGTGATGTGCATGGTCACTACGCTGGGCTAATGACGCTTTTAGACGCGCTAGCTCCTGGCACAGAGGATCAAGTTTACTTTTTGGGGGATTTGATCGATCGCGGCCCGCAGAGTGCTCAGGTGGTCGAATTTGTCAAAAGTAGCCCTTATCAATCGCTGCTAGGCAACCATGAACAGCTTCTGCTCGAATCGTTTCCCAACGGGCAAGTGTTTGCGCCTGCGCTCCAAGCTTGGTTACAAAGTGGCGGACGGGCGACGGTAGCTAGCTATGGCGATTCTGGAATCTTGCTCGAACACGTTGACTGGATACGAACATTGCCAACGCATCTAGATCTGGGTGATTTGTGGTTGGTTCATGCAGGGGTGCATCCTGACTTGCCGATCGAGCATCAGACTTCTCAAGAATTTTGCTGGATTCGTGAAGAGTTTCACGGCTGTCCGCGCCCTTATTTTGCCAACAAGACGATTATTACTGGACACACGATCACCTTTACGTTTCCGGGCGTGACCCCAGGGGCGATCGCTCAAGGACAAGGCTGGCTCGACATTGATACGGGCGCTTATCATCCTAAGAGCGGTTGGCTGACGGCGCTAGATGTTGATCACGGTAAGGTTGTCCAGGTAAATGTTTACAATCAGACGGTGCGGACGTTGATGCTCGAAGAAGCCACCACCAGAGTTGAACTGGGTCGAGTCTCACGCAAACAGGCCTTGCATCGGTAGGGAGCGATCGTTCTTCTAAAGGTCGCGCGAATTCGATGAAGTTTTTTTGCTGCGTTGTTCAGCGCTTCTGCCCCCCAACTCCCAATTTTGGGGGACTTTCAGACAAGATTTTGGGTTCAAAGTCCCTCACTCGTGGGGGATTTAGGGGGCTGCCTGGATTAACAACCACAGCGAAAGATTTCATCGAATTCACGTTAAAGGTCAGGTTCAATTAGTTGTCTCTCTACTCAAAAAGCCAGGACTCAGGAACCATTCCCGAATTCTGGCTTTTTAGTGGGTGAACGATGAACAACTGTTTGAGTCATTCACCATTCTAGAAGCAGGTCTATGAGTTAGCGGTTTCCATTCTGTTGTTGCTGCTGCAAGAATTGGCGAACATCGGCTCCAGGCGTGTAGCCATACCCATAAGCAGAACGATCAGAATCATCAATGATCTGGGGAGTCAATAGTACAATTACCTCCCGCCGTTGGCTCGTCCGCTGAGTGCTGCGGAATAGAGCACCCAACAGAGGAATGTCTCCTAAAATCGGAACCTTAGTGGAATCGACGCGATCCTGTTCCTGAATGATGCCTGAGAGCACGAGCGTTTGACCATCGCGCAGACGGATCTGACCTGACTCCACTTTTCGTTCTGACAAGAGCGTGATTCTGTTGCTGCTGCCCGCAGTCAAAACGATTTCGGCGGTGCCGTCTGGCTGCGAGATAGAAGGAGCAACCGATAGAGAGACATAACCGTTGTCGTCAATGCGATCGATCTTAACGGGCAAAATGAGTCCAGCAGGCTTCTTTTCAACCGTTACTGTAGATTGAGCGCCACTCGTACCAACCGATGTGATCTGCTGGGTGAAGTTGGTAACGACCTCCTGAGTCAGGTTTACCGTCGCTGTTTGACCCTCCTGAACAACCAGCGTTGGGTCGGTTAATATTTTGGCATTGCCGTTCGTTACCGCAGCTTGCAACTGAGCAAAGAAAGCACGGGCGAAATTAACAGCGGTGCCAGTTCCAGGAACACTGGTTACAAGACCAGGTTGTCCTGTCAATCCGGTTGAGCCGGGAGTTCTGGTGCCAAAGTTGAGCAGGGCGACCCCGTTTGAGTTAACAAACTGTGAATTGCCGACCCCAAAGGAGAAACTCACACCTGCTCGGTTGAGGGCAAGCAGATTGATATCCACTACTTTGACATTGACAGCCACCAACCGCCGTCTCGAATCAAGCTGCACCAACTGACTCGTCGCCAACTCGATTTGTTTGGGACTCCCAATCAGCGTGATCGAGTTGGTTCGCTCATCCCCCGACACCTGCAACCCCCGCAACAGCGGCGTAGAATCTTGGAAATTGGCTCGCTGAACTTCAACTCTAGACTCAGTAGTTGTTTCGGTTTGCGTTTGAGGCTGATTGCCCCCTCCACCTGTCTGGGCACCTTCTAGCTGCGCGGCTGACTGAGCCACCACCGTTCTAACTTGACGTTCGCGAGTGACCGCACTTTCTGCGCCCAAGCCCACCAAAAAATTGACCGCACTGGTCACCGGAATCTGATTGAGCCGCAAACTGCGAGAAGCCAAATTGCGAGCTGCATTGGGCAATCTGGGGCCGACAAAGATCGTCCGTCCGCTCCGGTTAGCATCCAAGCTGCCACATTGAGCGCTCCCACCGCCCTGAGCGCCCCCTGCCGCCGGGACACAAGCAATCCGCAGCACATAGTTAAAGACATCCTGCACCGACTCATTCTCGATATCGAGAGAAATCGTTGGGCCACCAGACGTTCGTCCAGCCGCTCCGGGCGCTCCAGCAGGCGATCCTTCACTGTAAGCCAGGTTCAAATTGGCTGCCCGTGCCAGCAGAGACAACACTTCTCGTACCGGAGCATCTCTCAACACCAACCGGGGAATCCGTTCGGCGGTGCCCAAGTCGATCGACGCAGCACTCGTATCCGTCTGCGAAACCGAAATATCTCCGACAGGCGGCGGGACAGCCCTTCTCTGAAACGGCGGCACCGGAGACGTAGGAACACTCGGCGCACTCGGCGAAATAGCCGGGTTGGGCGCTAGCGGCGCAACAGGAACGGTCGGAGAAGGCGAGGCTGAGGGCGTGGGAGCCGTGGGAGTTGCAGGAGTCGCTTGAGCGATCGGGCCCCCTGTACTGTTGACGCTCAAAATTACCCCTTGAGCATTGCGGCTAGAAACTTGCCCTGTGGGAGTGCCACCCTGACCAACCACGGTCACTTGTACTCCATTCCCCGCGACTGGCGTAACTGCGATCGACGAGATCCCAGGGGCAGGATTGCTCTGCTGAAAAGGAGCGCGGATCTGAGTGTTAAACACGTAGGCTGTCCAAGTGTTGCCTCGATTGACATTAAACACCTGGGGAGGGCGATCGCCCGCTTGAGTTTCGATTACCACATCCACGCCAGCGCGAGTTGGATTGAGCTTGACATTGGTAATCTGAGATGGAGCCGCCACCGCTGGCAAGTTAGCGATCAAAGCGATCGTCGTAGCGGCTATGCCGCTGATTCCATAAAGTTCTTTCACTGAATTCACTCCTCCCTCAACAAAGATAATTAGTTAAAGCGTTCGAGACGTTAGACAAATGGACAACCTCGCAGAATTTGTCCATCTATTTAGGTGAAGCCACCGGGCTGACCACAGGGCTGGGAGCCAATGCTTTTCTATCTGCCGCGCTCAAAGGCAATAGCGCCTCCATTTGAAAGCTTGTCGTTAGCACCGCATCCGGCTGGCAATTCGTCAAAAATCGCACAGATCCCCCCGGCCCGGTTTCATAGAGGACGGTACCCGGCTTATTTCCTGTGCCAGTGCCGACCTGCACACTGAGATTTTTTACCAGAAGCAAGGGTTGAAGTCGCTCGATCGTTCTAAAAATCGACTGCGTTTGGTTAAAGTTGCCCTTAAAGTCAACACTCACACTTTGACGCTTAAGCTTGTTGTTGATGGCTGGCCCTAAAGAACTGTCAGTAATCACTTCGGCTCCCTTGGGATTGGGTTCAAACCGATTTAGCTTGGCTTCGGCAATCAGCGCCCCAGCTTGGTCTTCAAACTTCTGGTAAGTGAGGATGTTGGCATACTGATCTCTCACCCAGGAGGGGCAATTATTCAACTTGCTCTGAGTCGCGACCACTCGCCCAGCATTGTTTTTCTCGATTAACTGGTTGAGATCATATAGCAGGGTATCCAGCGTTTTTTCGTTGGCAAATAGTGCATACACCTGATCGCGTTGCTGATTAACCTGCGTCAGTTTTGTTTTCGCGTCTGCCACCTGTTTTTTAACGGCTGCAATCTGGTTGACCTGCTCGCGCTTGGCTTCTACATCTGCTTTGAGGGTCTGATAACTTTCCCAGGCAGGGCTGACCACATAGGCCCAAAGAGCCGCCGCACCAATTACCCCTGCGGTCGCCAACAAAACCCCACTGACGACGGGCGTGATCGTGACCCCAAAAACCGTGGGGTAGCTTGGGCCCTGATCAAAGTCAGAGTCTTGAGGAATAAAATCTCCACCTGCCGTCATGGTTTAATCACTCCCTTATCTTTGAGCGCATCAATGCGAGTCACCAGTCCAACGGCTCCTTTGCGTTCGAGTTCACGAATTAACTCAGAAGCAGGAACCTCATTCAAAGCAGTCTCAATGGAAAATTCGACTTGGGGCGGCAATTTTGGCGTTTCTCTAGACCCTCCACCTGGAGTTGACCCCGGAAAATTGAGGCTCTGTAGGGTTCCAGGAGTCCCTAGTTTTGCTGCCAAAAGCCGTGTTTTGTCGCTCTGCATAAAGTTAGAGCGCTGTAGAGTCAAGATAAAGTCATTGACATCATTAAAAGAATTGGCAAGCCCTGTGATTTGAATCACGCCTGAAACAGGTGGAGCGGGTTGAGCGCCCCCGGCAGCGGGAGAAGGCGCAGGCTGGGCAGCGGCCCCCGTCGTTGGAGGAGCCACTTGTTTGATGGCGGTGACTTGTACCCCCGGTGGCAAGCGATCGCGAATATCTTGAGCCATCGCTGACCAGGGTTTGATCTGGTTAAACACTGTTGCCAGCGCTTGAGTTTCGTCGGTGGTCTGCTTGATTTGCTCGTTGACGGCGGCGAGTTCTTTCTTCTGCTGTTCCAAGTTGCCAAGCTGACTGTCTAACTCGGCCTGCTCAGTGGTGAGTTTGGAACTTTCTGTCTGAAGAATGCCCCACAGCGCCAGCATCACGACCGGGAAAAACACGCCTGCGGCCAGACCCCAGTAAAGGGGGCGACGATCGCTTGACGCAAACGTAGCCGCTCTAGGACGGGTGCCTCGCCTCGTCCCATCGGGCTTATATTCAGGGCGATCGTTGAGAAAATTGATGTCTAAACTATACATTTCACCATGCCTCCCTCAGTCCTAAGCCCAATACAACGCCCAATCCTGGTCTCGCGGTCAGGGGAATTTCTTGCGGCGTTTCTAGCGAGAGGGCTGCCACCGGATCGACTTGATTGCAGGGCAGACTCAGCCGTTGGGTAAAAAATTCGTCCAGTTGTCCGATCGACGCGCCTGGCCCAGCCAAAAGCAGTTGGGCCACCTCCAGGTTTTCGCCCTGGTTGAGGTAAAAGTCGATCGATCGGCGCAATTCGTCAGCCAGCTCTCCTAAAACTCTCAGCATGGCGGCGGTGCCGGGATTGGTGCCACTGCTCATTCGCGGACTGCCCATTGTATCCATCGGGTTAGAGGGAATGGTCATGCCCTGGAGCAAATCGATGCTGCGAGACGGAGGCAGATTCATCGCGCGAGACAAAGCACTCTGGATCTGAAACGACCCGATCGGCACGGTGCGCGAAAATTGGGGAACGCCATCCACGGTGATCGAGATTTCGGTGCTTTCAAACTCGATATCGACGAGGGCGACCGCTTCTTGAGGGGCAAATTGCCGTAGTTGGTCGCGAATCGTGCGAATCAGCGAAAAGCTGCTAATCTCTAGTACGTCTACTTGCAGGCCCGCCTGGCGAAAGGTGTTGATATAAACGTCGGTAATTTCTTTGCGGGTGGCGACGAGCAAAACCTGGACTTTTTCGATGCCGTCTTCGTCAATAAATAAGCCGAGTTTTTGATAGTCTACGTCGGCTTCTTCGCGTGGGAACGGCAGGTAGAGGCCGGCTTCCTGGTTAAGAACCATTTCTCGCAGCTCGCGATCGTCTAGCTCGGCGGGGACGGGAATGATTCGAGTGACGGTATCGCGCCCTCCCGGAACGGCCGTCGCGGCTTGTTTAACTTTAATTTTGTTATCAGCCAAAGCAGTTTGAATCAGTTCAGACATCGCTGGCGGATCGACAATTTGCCCTTCTTCAAACACCCCGTCAGGCACGGGAACGGTTATGAAGCTGGTCAGTTTAAACCCCTGACCCTGCTTGCGTAACTGGGCAATGTTGATGCGATCGGGGGCTAACTCTATGCCAACCCCTTTCGACTTTCTTGAAAAGAGACCTTTTAGACCGTTCACCACAGATTTGTTAGCCCACTAAGAAATAGTTTAGGAACCCGGTTTACCGACAGAATTCATCACAACACAGTCAGGTGCTAGTGCATAGTACACAATTTAATTCACAATGACTCGTTTGGATACAAACTTGCGAACCCATCAGAATCATGTAAGGAATTTATTGTACATTCACGCAATAAATTTTGATTGACGACTTTAAACTACCCCAAACTGAGCAGTGAACAAACCAGGTCATTCTAAAGGAATCTCAGACCTAAAAGGTTTTGATTTCTCCAGGGTAAAACGCACTGACCTGATAGTTGGCAGACGCTTCGATCGAGAATTTGTTTGCTTAAAATTCACCGATTTTGATAGCGTTGACCACTCTTCAGTGAATAGTACACGCTATTTCAGAAAACAGACGAATAATTCTTTTAAGCTGTGATAAGTGGGGTGGAGGAGTGAGGGGTGAGGAGGGAGGGGTAGGGGTGAGGAGGAAAGAGGGAGAGCAGGATTATACGATCGAGCTTTGAACGATCGCGGGTTCAGGAATCGAGAGCGATCGGTTAAGAACTCAGACAATTCACGATCGCCTAATTGAAATATTGGTAGCTAAAAATCAGAGTATGGAAGGGTAAAGTTTGCTTTGATATCCTCATATATGACAAAAGTCAGGCGTGAAAGAGTTTCTTCTATATAAATACAGATGAACACAGAAAAACCATGTCGCGATCGCAACACGGCCTCTGCAAAAAGATGGGAGAAGTTTGGGTTAGGTTGTTTTGAGTAAAACTCTGAGCAAAACGAACTGTGTTAGCTTCCTGTGCAGCGTTGAGTCCAGTTGGGGATGGCGGTTCCGGCAGCGGCTAAAGACTCCAATCGACCCCGATATTGACGAAGCTGCGATCGATAAAGTCCCTGACTGGCAGGAGCCGCCGCAAGGGCCCGATCCACGATAGCAATGGCTCCTCGCCAGTTTTGGTTGCAGGTCGCCTGGAGCAGTTGAGCATCCAATCCGGGAGTCGAGTTGTTTAGCTGACTGGCGATCGCCGTTCGGATAAAGCCTGTGGTTTGAGGAAGAGGCTGAGATGTGGGAGAAACTGGAGCCGGGGTGGTTGATTGACTGGGCGTTTGGGCTGGAGCCGTTCTGACTCTGGGCTGTCTTGGGGTCTGATTATTGGGAATGATCACGTCATCTCCTTGAATAATCCTCCGCTCGATGACATTGGGCGGGTTTGCGGGGTCATCCGTTGGAGAGCCTGTTGCGGGAGTGGTAGACGGAATCGTTGATGCGGGAGCATTTCCTCCCGAAACGCCAGGATTGGACACAGGCTGATCACCTGTTGGCACTGAGGGAGAACTTGTCGAGGGAATCGTTGATGCGGGAGCATTTCCCCCCGAAACGCCAGGATTGGACACAGGCTGATCACCCGTCGGCACTGAGGGAGAACTCGTCGAGGGAATCGTTGACGCAGGTGTGTTTCCTCCAGAAACACCAGGATTGGACACAGGCTGATCACCCGTCGGCACCGAAGGAGAACTCGTCGAGGGAATCGTTGACGCAGGTGTGTTTCCTCCAGAAATCCCTGGATTGGTCACAGGTTGATCCCTCGAAGACTGTGCGATTAAGAGCGGAAAGCCTGCGGTCGTCGATTGAGTCAACCCAGCAGCGGGAAACAGTGAAGCCAACGCCAGAGACGCAAGGCCGACAGAAGAATGTTTCGCGATCGCGCTCAGTTTTGAAACCCTGATCATGTCGTCTTCTCTCCTTGGAAGTTTGCTGTTTTCAGATTGGATCGAAAACCGAGACCATTACCTCTACCAAAAGAAAGGAGAACGCTAATATCTCAGTTCTGAGTTTTGAACTTTGATAGGTCAGGTTAAACAGTATGAACTTTAAAGAAACCAACTTTTAGATCATTTTGCCGCTAGAAAATCTTGAACTTCAAGCTGCAAAACTCAAAACTGAATCTTTAGAGGATCAGGTAGACTAAGCTACCGATCGCTGTTTAAGTTAAAAATCAAATCAAGTTAAGAATCAAATTAAGATGCGTCAAATGAGAGCCTGGAAAAAATTTGGAGTGCTTGCGCTGTTGGGCATTGTGTTGAGTTGGCTGGTGAGTTGTGGCGCACCCGCAGTCAGGCAGCAGGCATCCAGTTCGGGGGAGGTTGAGTTTTGGACGATGCAACTACAGCCTCAGTTCACCGATTACTTTAAGCAACTGATTGCCACCTTTGAAACCGAAAATCCGGGCACCAAAATCCGTTGGGTCGATGTGCCTTGGGCGGAGATGGAGCGCAAAATTCTCACAGCAGTTGCCGCTAAAAGTGCGCCCGATGTGGTGAATCTCAATCCCAATTTTGCCTCTCAGTTAGCCACCCGAAACGCCTGGCTCGAACTCGATAGCAAAGTGCCCGCTGAGGTCAAACAGCAGTATTTTTCTAACATTTGGCAGTCGAGTACGTTGGATGGCAAAAGTTTTGGGTTGCCCTGGTATCTGACGACGCGAGTAGCTATCTATAACAATGATCTACTTAAGCAAGCGGGTCTGACTAAACCTCCGACAACCTACGCAGAATTGGCCCAAGCCGCCAAACAAATCAAAGACAAAACGGGAAAATATGCCTTTTTTGCGACCTTAGTTCCTGAAGATTCTGGTGAGGTTCTCGAATCGTTTGTGCAAATGGGGGTGCAGTTAGTAGACGGACAGGGAAAAGCTGCCTTCAATACGCCCCAAGGGAAAGCTGCGTTTCAATATTGGGTGGATTTGTACAAAAATGGTCTGATGCCCAAAGAAGTGCTGACTGAGGGACACCGCCATGCGATCGACCTTTATCAGCAAGGACAAACCGCAATTTTGGCATCGGGCGCGGAGTTTTTGAAGACGATCGAAAAGAATGCGCCTTCGATTTCCAAGGTGTCTGCCTCTGCGCCACAGATCACCGGAGATACGGGCAAAAAGAACGTTGCCGTCATGAATTTAGTGATTCCTAGAGACACCGATCAGCCCGATGCGGCTCTTAAGTTTGCGCTGTTTGTTACGAATGATCAAAATCAGTTGTCGTTTGCCAAAGCGGCCAATGTGTTGCCTTCGACGATTAAGGCTTCAGAAGATCGCTATTTCACCAACATTCCTGCTGATGCGACTCCGGTAGACAAGGCCAGAATGGTCAGTGCCAGCCAATTAAAAACGGCTGAAGTGTTGATTCCAGCGATGAAAGATGTCAAGGAATTGCAAAAAGTCGTCTATCAAAATCTGCAAGCTGCGATGCTGGGACAGAAGACTGTTGATCAGGCGGTGAATGATGCTGCCCAAGGCTGGAATGGACGATCCTAATTCCTTTAAGCCTTGACTCCGATTTAACGTCAATTCGATGGAGTTCTTTCGCTTCGCTCTCAGGGTCTTCTGCCCCCCAACTCCCCATTTTGGGCGACTTTTAGAGAAGATTTCCGGCTCAAAGCTGCTCACTTGTAGGGGATTTAGTTAGCTCTCCCGCGTTCGTAGCCGTAGCGAAGAAGTTCGTCGAATTCACGCTAAAAACGTCTGCTACTGAGCATTGACAGCGTAGGCAGCCCGTAGCCAACCGTTGCTAAAAAGCTGAGAATCGCCATCAGACCCGCAGGCATAAAGGTGCGCGTTTTGGAAAACCGAACGGCAAACACCCCCAACAGCAAAAGGGCAACCAGGCTGGCTAGACCGAATCCGAGCAAGAGATCCCGCCAGCAGAGATAACACGCGATCGCCAGCACCCCTCCACTAGCCAACCCCGAAATCAGCGATGCCTTGCTTCTAGATTTGACATAGCCGATGATGCCCCCGATCGCCACCAGGATTCCGTATCCCAAAATTGACCAGATGCCCAGAAGCGGCAACAATAAGTCCATAATTTCATCCTGCTTGTGATAATGCTGCAAACGATTCCCGTCGTCGATCTACAGGATTTTCTCTCTGATTCGCCACAGCGACAACAAAGTTTTGTATCAACGATGGGGAGAGCACTGGAGGAAATTGGCTTTTTTGCGATCGTCAATCACGAGGTTGATGCAAGCTTAATTCAGTCTGCGTATCAAGTTGCTCAAGATTTTTTTACGTTGCCCGACTCGATCAAGCTGCGCTACGAAGACCCAAAACTCAACGGACAGAGGGGCTTTACTCGCTTTGGGCAAGAACACGCCAAAGATCATCCTGTTCCTGATCTAAAAGAATTTTGGCACGTCGGACGCGATGCAATCTTGCCCAATCTGCGACCTCAAGAAATTCCTCAATTTCATCCCACCCTGAACGAGCTATATGCTCAGTTAGATCAGTGCGCTGCCAAACTGCTCGAAGCCTGTGCGCTGTATCTGGAGCAGCCCAGAAATTTTTTGAGTGAGATGGCCGAAAACAGCGATACCATTTTGCGCGTGATTCACTATCCGCCCATTCCCGATCGTGTCCATCCAAATAGCTTGCGATCAGCACCCCACGAAGACATCAATCTGATCACGCTACTCTGTGAAGCCACCGCCGAAGGTCTAGAACTATTGCAGCGAGACGGCACCTGGCAACCAATTCACGCGGTCACGGGTCAAATTATTGTCGATAGTGGTGACATGCTCCAACAACTGACCAACGGGCGACTCAAAAGTACAACCCATCGCGTCACAAACCCGGATAACGATCGCGATCGTCGTTTCTCGATGCCATTTTTTGTCCATCCGAGCGGAGCGATCGATCTGACACCGCTCCCTAGCTGCGTTGAGCAAACGGGAGGAATCGCAAAATTTCCGCCTATCACCGCAGGCGAATACTTACAGCAACGTCTTCGAGAGATCGGACTTAAAAAGGGAGGCGGGAGGCGGGAGGCGGGAGGCGGGAGGCGGGATAAAAGAGATTTTGCGTTCTGAGTTCTGAGGTTTGGATAGAAATGAGAGCGTTTTTGCTTTTTAATCCAATGTCAGTCTGATGAAGTTCTTTCGCTTCGGTGTTCAGTGCTTCTGCCCCCAATTCTGGGGGACTTTGAGACAAGATTTTAACGTGAATTCGATGGAAGTTTTTCGCTTCGGTCTTCAGCGCTTCTGCCCCCCAACCCCCAATCTGGGGGACTTTTAGATCATATTTTTCGTTCAAAGTCCCTCACTCGTGGGGGATTTAGGGGGCTGCCCGGATTTGTAGCAGCAGCGAAGGATTTCATCGAATTCACGTGATTTTAGGTCAACGTTTCTCAGGGGTGAGGGATTTGGGAGGCGTTTTGGAGTGGCGATCGAAGTCAAGGGGTTTACTGAATTTGCGTTAACCTACGTTCTGCATCACCAGCCAGAAATCTCAAACTCATCCCTCATCCCTCCCTCTCAACCTCCTGCGGCAAATGTGACCATCACAAAGACCGACAATAGAATGCCAGGAGAGAGCATCAAAACGAGCATTAGCAGATCATGAGTGGTCATGGAATATTCTCTCTAAAAGGTTACGATTTCGTCACGACAAGAATTTGCATCTGGTGTCAACCAACACGGTTACTTGTCCCTCATTCCATGCTAGTTAAATAGAGAGCGATTTTTTGCTTTTTCGAGATTGAGAAAACCTGAAGATTGTCAGGTAGACCCTGGGTCAGCACCTGCCAACCAAACACCAACCGCACTCTACCAATTCTCTCCCCCATGAATAACTTCTCCTTTGATGAGTTACAGAGAAAAGACCTGTTTATCGCATTAGGTTTGTGGCTCGTGGTCGAGTTTGTGAGCTTTGTGTTTTTTCCTTCGTTGGGGCTGATTAATCCGGGCGCTAGACTGAGAACATGGTTTACGATGAGCCTTCCGCTGGGAATCGGGGGAGCGCTTTTGATCAGCAGCAGTTCGCGATTTATGGCGATGACTCACGAACGAGCCAACAACAATCGATTGCTCTACAGCTTTTTGGGACAATTTGGCGGCTGGATTGGGTTAGCGGGCATTTTATTTCCTCTATTTACGGTTTGTGTTGAATTTTTCTCAAACTTAGAATTTGGATGACTAGCCTCAGACATGCGCTTAAAGAATGGGCGATCGCCGTCCAAGCTCTCGAACAGGGTGAAACGATCGTGCTGCTTCGCAAAGGCGGCATTCGAGAACAGGGCGGCCGCTTTACCGTCTCTCAAAATCAGGTGTTGCTCTATCCCACTTACGAACATCAGCAGCCCCATTTGTTGAAAGACAAGTTTCGATCGGTTGAGCCTGTCACATCCGGGTGGCATCCTGAAACGGTGAGAATTGGCTCGATCGCTGACATTACTCACATTTTTCAAGTCACTGAAGCAGCGGTTTTAGAGTCTTTGTTGCCCTTTCACATCTGGACGGCTGACTTCGTAGAAGAACGCTTTCAATGGAAGCCAAAATCGCCGCTCTATGTGCTTTTACTAAGGGTTTCTCGACTGCCCAAAACCCAAATGATTCCTTATCGAGAAGCGTATGGAGGCTGTCGATCGTGGATTGATCTAGACACCTCATTTGACGTTACGGACGTAACCCCTGTTTTCGACGACACTGCTTATTTACAGCAAGTTGAGCAGATTTCTAACCGATTGAACCTGGTCGAATCTCAGTTGTCTTAAAAGTCGAAACTTTTGCTGCAAAATCAACACTTGCGACTATCCTAGAAAGCCAAGTCGGTTGAAAATTTGCGGCAACCTCATGTTTAAAAAGCAGTTTAACCAGCGATCGAGACGGACATCGAATGGGTTTGGTCAAGGCATTCACCTTTTGCCGTTTGCGGTTTGTTTGGCAAGCTCCTCGGCATGGGCGGCCCCGCTACAAAACTGGCAATATGACCCTGCCGCAAATCAGCTAGAAGTTACTGTCAAAGATGGGGTCAAGCCCCGCTATTTTTTGATGGCGCAACCTGCTCGCATCATTTTAGAAATTCCTGAAACAGAGTTAGGAACGGTGCCGACGCAAAAGAGTTTTGACGGAGCGGTCAGACAAGTTCGGGTGTCACAGTTTCAGCCAGGAGTGACGCGAATTGTATTAGAGCTTTCGCCAGATACAGTCTTGACGCGGGATCAAGCGCAGCTAAAACAAGTGGGAGATGCCGAAAAGTCGAGCGATCGCTGGGTTCTTCGGCCGCTTTTGGCGCAGGCACCGACTCCTAAACCAACCGCTGTGAGTGAGTCGCCGAGAGTTGCTGCTGGCCCCCCGATCGCGCCTGCCAAGACCGCACCGCCTCCCAGTTCCCAGCCTCCGGTTCCTTCTGAAGACGACGCGCCTCCCGCAGATACTTCGACAGCCCAATCGAACCAGCCTGAGACAAATCAGCCAACCGATAAGCCGATCGACATCGTGGTTTCGCGGCCTGCTCAACGGGTTCCTTCTCCTGCGGCTTCGACCAGTCTGCCGCCGACTAAGCCTCCGACGGTGGTTTCGACCAGTCCGGGCCCGGTGCCGCCATCGCCCGATCGCTTTCCGCCGGGGATCGCGCCTGTTGTGCCAGAGACGGCTTCGATTAATCCAACGCCTGCTTTAGAAAGTGCCACCACTCCAGCGGCCAGTTCGATGGGTGCCAAACCTTCTCTCCAGCTTCCGGCGGTGAGTTCTAATTTGAGTATTCCAGACTCTTTGCCTCCGGTGAGTGCGCCCAGTCCGGGGACGGCTCCGAGTGTGAGTGTGCCTCCGATCGATCGTCGCCCTGCTAATTCCAATCCGCTTCCTCCGGCTGAGATCCCGAATCCAGCGACGATGACGGTTCCTCCTGTGCAGCCTGCGGCGCGTATCGAGAATTCATCGGGGACATCGGGTGCGATCGAGTTTGGTCAACCGCTGCCCACGGGTGGCATGGAGTTGGGTTCTCCGCCCACAAACGACACCCGTTCTGCCTTGAGACTGTTGTTGCCTGCGGGGACGGCGTTTAATTTGCGCTACCCCGGAACTCAACCATTGTCGTTACAAGGCGGTCAACCCCGTCAAGAAGCGTTAGTGCTGCCAGCCGATTTGCGGGATGTGAATGGGAACGTGATTGCGCCCGAAGGCACCACCGTTTTGGGACGATTTGAAACCGATAACAATGGCAGTCGATTTATCACACAGACGATTTCGCTACCGGGGCAAAGTGTGACGATCGCCGCTCAATCTGAACCGATCGGCGGCGGCAATCGCAAAGTTTCTGACAATCGTCTCTTTCGCAACTCAGGGATTGGGGCGTTGGCGGGGGCAATTTTAGGCGGTCTGTCGGGCGGGAATGTGTTTGGCGGAGCGGCGGCGGGGGCAGCTTTGACGTATGTGACTTCTCCCAAACCTGCGACCCTTCAGCCGGGCCAACTGCTTGAGGTGCGGCTAATTGAGGATTTGAGATAACGCAATTTCGATAAATTTGAACTCGACAGAATTCTTCGCTTGGAGTGTGGAGTCGAACTGTCTCCAAGTTTTCTGCTAGCAGGGAATCTGGATTAGAAATGCGCTCAAAAGAGCAAAGTTTGCCTTCGCAGACCTCGATTTCTGGCGTTGCTGAATCAGGGGATGAATTGCCCCAAAGCGGCGGGAACCCCAAGGTTCAAAGTCCCCCAATTTTGGGGGATTTAGGGGGCGAAAAGATGGACACTTCCCACAGATTCATCCCTCCAATCAGCAACGCCCGATTTCTTGTAGCTCTTGAGTCGTTACCCTCGATCGCTAATCTCGATAATCGCGCGATCGCCCGTCGGCTTCTTCGTCCACCATCACCAGCACTTTATCAACTCGATTGCCGTCCATATCCATCACTTCAAAGCGCATCGTACTCCACTCAAAATGGTCAGCCGGAGCCGGAATTCGCCCCAGGTGCATGACGACAAAGCCGCCCAAGGTTTGATAAGTGCCCCGCTGCTCCCCCGGCAGTTCTTCGTCTTCCAGGTTGAGAATTTCTTTGAATTGGTAGATGGGCAACATTCCATCCAGTAGCCAGGAGCCATCTTCACGCTGGACAGCCTGCGGTTCTTCGAGTTCTTCGATCGACGGAATATCGCCCACGATCGCTTGCAGCACATCCGTGAACGTCACTAACCCCTGGATCACGCCATACTCATCCACCACAAAGGCGATGTGAGTTCCCGATTGTTTAAACAGTTCGAGAACCTTTAAGGCGCGAGTACTTTCTGGCACAAATACAGGAGTTTGCAGAGAACTGGTGAGATCGAGTTCTTGACCTGACCAACTTTTGACCAGCAGATCGTAAACTTGCACCACTCCCAGCAGATTATCCAACCCTCCATGACAGACTGGAAATTGCGAGTGAGAACTTTCCATCATGGCGCGACGGTTTTCTTCAGTGGAATCTTCGAGATCGAGCCAGATAATGTCGAGGCGGGGAGTCATCAACGCGCTGATGCGCCGATCGCCCAGCCGAAACACCCGTTTCATGATGTCTTCTTCTGCTTGCTCAAACATCCCGGCTTCGGTGCCCTGCTCGATCATGATGCGAATTTCTTCCTCTGTAACCTGCGGCTCATCAGAAGGGCGAATCCCTAGAATTCTCATCACCAGGTTAGTCGAGGCTCCTAATAAGTAGACGATCGGAGAAGCAATCTTTGCCAGCAGATTCATCGGGATCGCAACCCACGCAGCCAGCCGTTCTGGGGAATTGAGCGCCAACCGCTTTGGCACCAACTCGCCAATAACCAAAGTCAAGTAGGTAATCAACAGCACAGCAATGCCAAATGCCAACCCATCACTGTAGGGTCTCAAAACGGGAACTGTTCCCAAAAACGGAGCCAATCTTGTCGTCAGAGCCTTTTCTCCAAACGCCCCTGAGACGATGCCAATGAGGGTAATCCCAATCTGAACGCTGGCTAAAAAATCGTTTGGCTGATTAGCAAGTTCTAGCGCTACTCCTGCCTTTTTATCGCCCTGGTTGGCCGCCTGTTGCAGACGTACTTTACGAGCGGAGACGATCGCCAATTCTGACATTACAAACAGGGCATTGGCAAGCGTCAAAAACAGAATAATTAGAAGATCGATGGTAAAGGACTGCATTCCTTCAAGCTGCTTATTTTGGAGGCAGAGGTAGTGCTGACTGTCTAAGTGTATCTCTGAATGGTCAGGAGGGATGAGGAGGGAGGAGGGAGGAGGGAGGCGGGAGGAGAGAGGCGGGAGGCGGGAGGCGGGAGGAGAGAGGCGGGAGGCGGGAGGAGAGAGGCGGGAGGCGGGAGGCGGGAGGCGGGAGGCGGGAGGCGTTGTGGTTGAAGTTTTTGAGGGTGGAGAAGGTTTGGGTGGGATGGTGCTGTTTATCGGGGAGTAGCTACTCTGGTTTTTTAGAGCAGCTACCGATCGACTGACTTAGCTGGCGGCGGTTTCTTTGAGTTTGCGGGAGGGGAGTTTGCGATCGGATTTGCGTTTGAGTCCGATGGCGACGGCTTCTTTGCCATCTGAGCCAAATTGCCCTCTGACGGCTTCTTTCATGGCGAGGACGGCACTATGGAAGGTCTGTTCTGCTTTGCGGGCGGCTTCGGCGGCTTCGCGGGCGATCACTTGCTGTTCGGTTTCGAGCTGTTGTTTAGACAACATGGTTTGGTAGGCGATCTGTAGGCTTTCGGGGGTGGCTTCGGTGCGGCTGGTGGCGTAGCCGATGACGGCATTGAGTCCGTTCATGGAGTCTACGTCTTGTTGGATGATCTCGCGGGAGAGGCGTTTGCTTGGCATAAAAAAAGGTGTTTTTAGATGATTATCTTTAATATTCCCGGCAATCGTTTGTGGCTAAATCCGTGAAAAGCCTTGAAATTATCTCTGTTGAGATGGGGGACGATCGCGCTAATTCAGCAAATTCCGCAGAGAAATCGAATGCGACGCAGGGCGAATTGAATAAACGCGATCGACTTATGTAAATTCCGCAGGGAAGATCGAATGTGACAAAAGAAACATCAAATGCAACGCAGGGAAAATTCGATAAGCGCGGCAAGATTCCGTATGTTCCGCAGAAGAGATCGAATGCGATGTGAGGGAGATACGATCGGCAGTCCTTCTTTTTGAGTTTCTTGGCGGATGGAGGAAATGCTCAAGCCTCCCAGTGTTTAAAATTTAAATGTGTAGGATAAAGTACAAGCTCTTTTTAAGGTCGCACGATCGATGTCTTCTCAATTTCAGTCTTATCTTGAGTCGATTTGTGCCGCTTACGAAAAGCGATCGAGCTTCTACACGCAAACGGATGCGGAGGGTCGAGAAACGTTTTTTGACTTGATGGTGCAGACGGCAGAAGAAGAAAGACCGGGCGATCGCGATCAACCAAAGGAACGAGAGAAGATTGAACGACTGCCTGTGCTGGAGGGATTACAGAAGTATGCGCCAAAACACGTCTTGCTGGTCGGTCGTCCGGGATCGGGGAAGTCAACGGCGTTAGAACAATTGCTGCTGGAGTTGGCGAAGAAATCACAGCAAGATGCAGCATTGTCGATTCCGGTGTTGGTGCAGTTGAAAGCCGATCGTCCGATTTTGTCGTTGATTCGGGAGACGGTGCGGCGGCATCGATTACAACTGACGGAAGCCGATCTTGATGATCTGCTGTTTGAAGGCAAACTGTTGCTGTTGTTAGATGGGGTGAATGAGATCCCTCAAGAGACATTACGGCAAAATTTGCAGCAGTTTCGAGACGATAATCCCAATGTGTCGATGGTTTTTACGACCCGTGATTTGGAACTGGGGGGAGCGATCGGCATTGAGAAAAAACTGAAGATGCAGCCTTTGACTTCTGAGCAGTTGAAGGAGTTTGTCAGGAAGTATTTGCCGGAGCAGGGAGAGGCGCTTTTGGGGCGGTTGAACGATCGCTTAAAAGAGTTGGCAGAAACGCCAATGTTACTGAAGATGCTCTGCGATGTGTTTCGGCTTGAGGGAGAGTTGCCGCGCAGTCTAGGGGCGTTGTTTTGCACGTTTGACCAGAAGTATGAGGAAATTAAGGGAACGGTGCCTGTTTCGGCAGATTTTCGGCGGTTTAAGTCTGAGCTATTGCAGCATTTGGCGTTTGGGATGTTGGCAGGAGAGGCGCTAGAGCCACAGTTGAGGCTTCCTAGACGTGAAGCAGAGCAGAGATTGGAGGCGTTGCTGACTGGGCGAGTGAATGCACCGGGACAGGCTGCGAAGGAATGGTTAGAGGATTTGCTGGAGCATCATTTGTTGCAGGTGGCGGACGACCCGAAGCAGATTGAGTTTCATCACCAACTGTTTTTAGAATATTATGTGGCGGAGGCTCTGCTGCACAAGATTGAGCGAATAGAGGATGAGCCACTGAAGCAAGAGTTTTTGAACTTTCTGAAGTGGACGGAGCCTGTGGCGTTGATGCTGGCGCTGGTAGATGAAGCGCAGGCGATACGGGTGGTGAAACTGGCGTTGGATGTGGATTCGATGTTGGGGAAGCGGTTGGCGGAGGAGGTGCAACCTAGCTTTCAGGAGAAGATGATTGAATTGGTGGACAAAAAAGTACCGAGTTGGTTAAAGCCTACAATCCTTCCCCGTTTAACTTTGTCCAGATTCACGCTCTTTCCTCCGGATTATGAGCCATTTCCGATAGATACTTCGCCTCAAGCTGTGCTTGACCTAGTAGTAGATCCAAATTCCTCCTACGATGATGTTTGGAGTGAAGCAAATGGATTAAGCAGCATTGGTTCCAATGATATAATCCCGTCGCTACTAAAACTTCTGGAAAGTTCTAGCTCCGACGAACGTTGGCGTGCGGCAGTGGTATTGGGACAAATTGGCTCCGTTACCGAAATTCTCAACCTACTCAAACTTTTGAAAGATCCCGACTCCGATGTTCGCCTGTTCGCGATAGGAGCATTAGGCGAAATTGGTTCTGATGCTGCAATTCCAGAACTACGCAAACTGATTGTGATTCATGAGTCAGTTGTTCGCAAAGAAATAGCAGTCGCATTGGGTAAAATTCATTCTGAAGCCGCAGTTGAAGCTTTATTGAAACTCATAACCGATTCAGAAATCAGTGTGCGTGAACAGGCAGCCTATTCGCTAGGTAAGATTGGTTCCGCAACTGCAATTTCAGGCTTACTGCAATTGCTAAAAGATTCTGATTCTGATGTGAGTTCGATTGCCGCAGATTCGATTCGTAGAATTGCGAATAAAAGTGAAGATAAGGCTGCGATCGCTCAACATCTCCCTTACCTCCTAACCTTAATCCCAACAGATTCAGGTGAAGTTGCTCATCGCGTTATCCTCGCCATCCAAGAGAACTGCAAATATTACAACTACGAAATCTTTCAAGCCTATCTGGAAGCACAGAAGAACGATCGCTCAACCCAACAAGACAGCGATCGATCTCCCACTACCATCAACAACTTTCCCAACGCCAAGGAGATTAAAATCTTCGAGAATGTCGATCGCTATCACGAAGCCCCACCCAAAGATCCCCCACCATAGAGACGTACGACTCGTAACTCCCAGCTAAAAGGAAACTTAACCATGAAAGCGATCGAAACCACCGCAACTCTCACAGAAACAGGACAACTCACGCTGGATGAACCGCTCAACCTTGCCCACAATAGCAGAGTTCGCGTCATTGTCCTCATTGCTGAACCCGAAGAAGACCTCGAAGACACGTCGATCGAAGTGATTCGCGAAGGACTTTATCAAGGTTGGCAAGATGTCCTAGCTGGAAGAACCAAACCTGTCTCTCAACTTTGGGAGAACATGGATGTCGATTGATTCACCTATTGAAGTTAGAGTGAGCGATCGCTTTGAAAGTGAAGTCCGTCAACTTGGCAAACGCTACCGCCGTATCCGGCTTGACATTCAACCCATCATCGATCAACTTGAATCTGGTGAACTGCCTGGAGATCAAATTCCTGGCATGAACTATACCCTCTTCAAAGTCAGAGTCAAAAACAGTGACGTTCAAAGAGGAAAAAGCGGCGGCTACCGCATCATCTACTACCTCAAGACAGAAGTCCAGATTCTTCTTGTGACCATTTATTCCAAGTCCGACAAGTCTGACATTGCTGCCGATGAAGTTCGAGAAATTATCACCCGTGCGGAGGCTCAATTCAACTCTTTAGACGATCGCTCAGAGAATCGCGAAACCCTCGACCAAGAATAACCCGGAATCAGATGACTAATTCTTCCAAATACAACTTCCCCAACGCTCAAAAAGTTCAAATCTTTGAGCAAGTAACCACCTACATCGAAAATAACCATCCCACAGATCCCGAAATTAGCAAAGCGATCGCTGACCTCACGCTTCTACTCACCCAACTCCAAACACAACATCCTCAAGTCACTACCGAATCCCAAGCCCTCACCGTCCTCGACGCAGAATTCACCGAAATTCGGCAATCCACAACTCATCCCTTTGTCACCCTCCGCCAACAACTGCTAAATCCAGAACGGCATCTTCAAGCCATCAAAGCTACCTTTGCAGAAGTCGCCAAACATTACCTCGAAGAAAGCGTGTGGTCAAAAGCTGTCGTCACCTATCTCGATAAACTGAGTGAAACCCCTGATCAAGGAGCTTAAGTTATGCAAATTACGATCGACATCCCCGACTTTCTCAATTTAACCGAAGCCGAACTTCGCACCGAACTCGCGATCGCGCTTTTCCAACAAGATCGCGTCAGCCTCGGTAGTGCTAGTAAAATCGCAGGAATACACGTCATGGATTTTCAAAAACTCATCAGCGATCGCGGCATCTGCATCCATTACGATGTCGAAGAATTCCAACAAGACATACAGCATCTTCAAGAGCGCGGTTGGCTATGATTATTGTCAGTGACACCTCCGCGATTGGAAACTTAGCGATCGTCAATCACCTTTGGCTGCTTCAGAGCATTTATGGCAAAGTTCTGATTCCCGATGTTGTTGCACAAGAACTCAGCAACGCCTCACGCCCTGAAATTCAAGCTGTACTATTACTCGAATGGATTGAAACAAAAGCGATCGTCAATCTCGCAATGGCAAACACCCTACAGCAAGATCAAAAACTTGATCCAGGCGAGTCTTATGCAATCGTGCTGGCGTTAGAACAACAAGCCGATGAACTCCTGATGGATGAGCGCAGAGGCAGACAAGAAGCCGCAAAGTTAGGAATTCCAATTATCGGAATTCTCGGCGTTCTCTTGATTGCAAAGCAACGTCAACTGATTCCACAAGTTCAACCTATCTTAGATGCCCTGATTCAACAAGCCTCCTTCAGAGTTAGTTCAGCACTCTACACGCAAATCCTACTGCAAGCAAAAGAAACTCATCCATGAAAGCGACCCTTGCGGGTAACTCGAAGAGATCGAAACCACCGCAGCCCTCACCGAAACAGGACAACTCACCCTTGATGAACCGTTCAATCTCGCTTACAACAGTCGAGTTCGTGTAATCGTCCTCGTTGCTGAACCGGAAGAAGATCTTGAGACACCTCGATCGCCGCAATTCGGTAGATTCCGCAGGGAAATCGAATGAGATGCAGGACGAATTTGAGGGACGCGATCGACTGAGGTCAATTCCGCAGGGGAGATCGAATGGAACGGAAGAGATATCGAATGCGACGCAGGAAAAATTCAATTAGCGCAACAAGATTCGGTAGATTCCGCAGAAAAGATTGAATGTGACAAAAGAAACATCAAATAGAATGCAGGGGAAATTCGATGAGCGCGGCAAGATTCCGTATGTTCCGCAGGCGAGATCGAATGCGATGTGAGGGAGATACGATCGGCATTCCTTCTTTTTGAGTTGCTTGGCGGATGGAAGAAATGCTCAAGCCTCCCAGTGTTTAAAGTTTGAATGTGTAGGATAAAGTACAAGCTCTTTTTAAGGTTGCACGATCGATGTCTTCTCAATTTCAGCCCTATCTTGAGTCGATTTGTGCCGCTTATGAAAAGCGATCGCACCTCTACACGCAAACGGATGCGGAAGGTAGAGAGCAGTTTTTTGACTTGATGGTAGAGACGGCAGAAGAAGAAAGACCGGGCGACCGCGATCGACCAAAGGAACGAGAGAAGATCGAACGGTTGCCTGTGCTGGTGGGATTGCAGAAGTATGCCTCACAACACGTCTTGCTGGTGGGTCGCCCGGGGTCGGGCAAGTCAACGGCATTAGAACAATTGCTGTTGGAGTTGGCAAAGAAATCTCAGAAAGATGCAGCGTTGCCGATTCCGGTGTTGGTGCAGTTGAAAGCCGATCGTCCGATTTTGTCGTTGATTCGGGAGACGGTGCGGCGGCATCGATTACAACTGACGGAAGCCGATCTTGATGATCTGCTGTTTGAAGGCAAACTGTTGCTGTTGTTAGATGGGGTGAATGAGATCCCTCAAGAGACATTACGGCAAAATTTGCAGCAGTTTCGAGACGATAATCCCAATGTGTCGATGGTTTTTACGACCCGTGATTTGGAACTGGGGGGAGCGATCGGCATTGAGAAAAAACTGAAGATGCAGCCTTTGACTTCTGAGCAGTTGAAGGAGTTTGTCAGGAAGTATTTGCCGGAGCAGGGAGAGGCGCTTTTGGGGCGGTTGAACGATCGCTTAAAAGAGTTGGCAGAAACGCCAATGTTACTGAAGATGCTCTGCGATGTGTTTCGGCTTGAGGGAGAGTTGCCGCGCAGTCTAGGGGCGTTGTTTTGCACGTTTGACCAGAAGTATGAGGAAATTAAGGGAACGGTGCCTGTTTCGGCAGATTTTCGGCGGTTTAAGTCTGAGCTATTGCAGCATTTGGCGTTTGGGATGTTGGCAGGAGAGGCGCTAGAGCCACAGTTGAGGCTTCCTAGACGTGAAGCAGAGCAGAGATTGGAGGCGTTGCTGACTGGGCGAGTGAATGCACCGGGACAGGCTGCGAAGGAATGGTTAGAGGATTTGCTGGAGCATCATTTGTTGCAGGTGGCGGACGACCCGAAGCAGATTGAGTTTCATCACCAACTGTTTTTGGAATATTATGCGGCGGAAGCACTGTTGGAGCAGTTGCCGGAGTTGGGCGATGAGCAACTGAAGCGGGAGTTTTTGAACTTTCTGAAGTGGACAGAGCCTGTGGCGTTGATGTTAGCGCTATTGGAAGATGAAGCGCAGGCGGTGCGAGTGGTGAGGCTGGCGCTGGATGTCGATGAGCGATTGGCGGCACGATCGGCGGGAGAGGTAAAGCAGGAGCTTCAGAAGCAAACGGTTGAACTGATTGATGCTTTGAATGTGCCGGAGTGGTTGAAGGCTGAACTGTTGGAGGAGACGCGATCGGACACGGCTGTTTCTGGCTTGCTCAAACTGCTAGAGCCTCCTGACTCCGATGTGCGTGGGAGAGCAGCAGATGCGTTGGGATTGTAAAATAAATTGTGTCAAAGGTCAGAAGTTGAGATCTAATGAACTA
>NZ_JBJPHT010000002.1:189128-322420 GCF_052939475.1 Phormidesmis sp. 146-20 | reverse complement strand
AGTTCATTAGATCTCAACTTCTGACCTTTGACACAATTTATTTTACAATCCCAATTTAGGGGCTGACCATTCTCATACGGTTAACACTCGTCAATGGTTGGCAAGTGTTCGTCAGGCAATGCAGCGCACTCGATCGTCTCGGCAGAAAGCTCCGCTAATTGTGCGACTGTTGCGGAAAATTCGATCGTTCCTCCGCCGAATTCTGAGAACACTCCGTTGATCCATCACTGCACGATCGCTCCACTAATACACTCCAGCCAAGATAGCGCGATCGAATCCCCGAACAGTCGAAACAGTCGAACATCAACTCGCAGCGATCTCGCTCATGTCCTTCTGTCCCCAAACCTCCGGCAAAACCTCCACCCAAGACACCGGAACTGACACCACCTCAACCGTCTCACCCTGCCGAAACACCTCGATCGTATAGCCCAATTCCTGATGCACCTCAGAAAACGGCAACACATCCACAATCACACCGCGATCGCCCACTCTCACCGCACCATCCGGCACATCCCGCAGCAAAACAACCCAATGAAATAGCGCATCGCTCACTTTTTAGTCCTCCTGCCCTTCAAGCTCATCCTTAGACTTATTCGGATACAGCGTCACAAACCGAATCACATCAGAACCCGTGTCACTCTGCCAGATCGTCACCACTCTCAATCTGCGACCATTCAAGCCGCTCCACTGACAATTGACCCTAAATCTTGTACCCCACTCCGTTACGATCGTCTCTGCGACATCCAATCCCTCAACCGCTCTCAGTATATCCTGCCTCAACAATTGCCAAGTTTGAAGCGTATAGCCCGCACCAGCCAGAAACTCAGACTTGTCATCTTTCGGCTGATAAATCAAGAGATAATTCGTCAATTTCTGCTCTTGAATGACCAGGCCCGATGGCATTTTCATCCCATTCAATCCAATTCCAGTGAGCCTAGTATATAAGACCACTCCAACACAGCGATCGTTCGGCAAATTCTGAGATTGTTGCGCGATTTGCCTTAGCAGATATCTCTTCGAGATCTGCCTTAGCAGATATCTCTTCGAGATCGTTGAAGTTCGTGAGTGCAATTTGTGAGTTGAAGGGGTGCGATCGCGACAAGGGTATTTATGCAACTCCAAAACCTGTATAAACTCGCATATTTGGAGCCTGAAATCCCAGCACAATATCCTCTTTTGGCACACCCATCGCCATTAAATCATGAGCAATTTGCCGCTCAGTGGTATTCTGCTGCACCCAGATCTTGCCTTCTCGAATATCCAAATGCATTACACAACCATAGACTCGCCGATGTCCATCCCAGCCAACATTGATCGCTTGGTAGTGATCCTGTTGAGTATCAAAAACCGTGTAGGATTCAATTTCACCATTCGCGATCGGCATTGACACATACTCGCTCAGATACGCTTGAATCAACCGTCGATAGTTTTCTAAAGTTTGATCCATTGCACAATCACCTCTTAAACTGGGTCATAGACCAATCGGCTAATTTGATACCGTTCGACTGAAATTTGAGCAAACTCTCGCTGAAAAAACGACTCATGCACTGCGATCGGCACTGCCAGATACAGGAATCGATCCGGTTCTTTCAAGTCTAATGCGAGGCGATAGTTGAGAAATTGCCCCAATGCCGCATGATAATCGGTCAGCGGAGAATCTCCTAAGAATGATTTCACTTCAACTGCAATTTTCTCCTCTGCTCGATCCGCCGCCAGCAGCCTTTCTGCCCCCAAGTCAATCTCAAATTTAGTTTCTCCCACATCAAGCTTAAATGGATCAGTGACAACCCACTGTTCTTTTTGTAATGCAGCCTTCACTGCCTGATGAAACAGATCTTTTGCTGCCATTCTGTCCTCTGTGCGATCGCATTCTCTATTTTACTCAGAGGTCATCCAGAGGCAATCGATCGTCTCAGCAGAAAACCCCGCTAATTGTGCGACTGTTGCGACAAGTCTGAGCACGAAGTGTAGCGAAGCTTTCGTTCCTCCGGCAAATTCTGAGATTGTTTCGCAATCTGCCTTAGCAGATATCTCTTCGAGATCGTTGAACACTCAGTCTGTCTGAGTTTCAATCATTGATAGAGCAACTATGATGAGACTATCGCGAGGACTCAAGCCATGAGTATTATTCTCAATCCTGACAACGAGAAATTTGTTCAGGCCCAAATTCAGACAGGTTGGTTTGCCAGCGCAGAGGATGTGATCAATGCTGCGTTAGAAATCTTTGCTGACCGAGAGAAGCGATTAGCAGAGTTGCGTCAAAAGATTCAATCTGGCACAGAGCAATTGCGAAATGGAGAGGGGGTAGAGGGCGAAGCAGTCTTCGATCGACTTCAAGCCAGAATCCGACAGCACTCTTCCTCGCAATCGTGAGTCAATATACGTACGTTCTCGCCCGATGCGATTCGAGATTTGGAAACGGTCTGTGATGGGTTGACGCAAATTGATTCTGCTGTAGCTTCTCGGCTGTTCGATCGGATTCGACAGAAATGCAAATTAGTGGCGGATTTTCCATTGCTGGGGAAACGCTATGAGGAACTTGCGCCAGATCTTCGAGGCTTTGTGGTCGATGATTATTGCGTGTTTTATTATCCTCTGCCAGACGGGATCGAAGTGGTCAGAGTAATCAACGGGCGAAGGGATATCGAGACGCTCTTTGGGCAATCAGACGAGTGAAATTGAGCGATTATGAATCGAGTCTCTCTATTTAATTAAACGTGGATTCGATCAAATCTTTCGCTGCGGTTGTGAATCCAGGCAGCCCCCTAAATCCCCCACGAGTGAGGGACTTTGAACCCAAGATCTTGTCTGAAAGTCCCCCAAAATTGGGGGGTTGGGGGGCAGAAGCGCTGAAGAACGAAGCGAAAAAATTCCATCGAATTCACGTTAATTAGAAGCGATGTCAGGCGTTCCACTGTCCCGGTAGAAAGCCCCGCTAATTTTGCGACTGTTGCGGAAAATTCGATCGTTCATTCGGCAAATTCTGAGATTGTTGCGCGATCTGCCTTAGCAGATATCTCTTCGAGATTGTTGAAGTCCCTCAGTGCAATTTGTGCGTTGAAGGGGTGCGATCGCGGCAATGCTGTTTATGCAAACCATAGGCGCGCCGATGTCCATCCCAGCCGACATTGATCGCTTGGGAGTGATCCTATTGAATATCACAGTGTAGGATTCAATTTCATCAACGGTCTACTGTCGGTGTAGCCACTCAAACACACTTGCAGAAGCGACCGTTCCGGCAAAGTGGGCGGCAATGCCGAGAATATTTGCTAACGCCACAAAAATGTCGATCGATCGAATCATTCGAGTTGGGGCATAGATGGCGGCTCCTTGAGGCAGCGCAATTGTTTTTGCCAGCAGTACGCTCAAAATTGAAATGCCGCCCACAATAGCAACAAACATTCCTACAAATCCAACCAGCGCACCCAGACGCAGCAGTTGCAGAACTTCACCTTTAGGGGGATGAGTCTCAGGATTTGGATTACGCAGCCTTCTAGCAAAACGAGTCTGCCGATACGCCAGAAAAGTGCTAAACAACAGCACCAATAAGCCACCCACCGCCCAAAAAATGCCAATTCCAATCCCAGGCGTTGTCCCTTGAACTGCTGGATCAATGCCCGTCCCTGGAATCGCAGGAATCGTGAAAGTGGCTAGATTAAAGCTTCGGCCGACGATCGCAAACATCAACAACAGCACGATCGCGGCGGTAAAGGCTAGATCAATCCAAACCCCCACCCAACCCACAATGCGTAAAATACCGCCTACTCGCTCTAACTTTGCGGTCAAGGCAGGTGATTCTGTCGTTTGCGTTTGCATAGCCAATTTTCCTAGTTCAATCCCATAACAGATATAAACTAGCGAGAACGGCAAAACGATGCGACTACCGTAAGAAGGAATCGAGCCAGCGATCGCTCAGGGCAATTTGGGCTGTGGACTGGTTAGAGGCGTTGGGGGCGATCGCAGTAATGATATTTCTGAGTGGCTCATCTCTCAATTTTCTTCATCCGATCGCTCATCTCGCATCAAATCCCCCAGATACAGCTTGATAAACTCCTCTGCTGCATCAGGACTGAGACTCTTCAACGCTTTGACAATTTCAGCAACCGTTTCTGCATTGGGGTCTACTTTTTCGTGAAACCAGTGATAGACAATTGATCGCCTCACGCCCAACGCAACTGCCAGCTTGTTTTGACTGATCTTACAGCAGATTTCTACTTGGTGAAGTACGGTTGAATTAGCAAAAAGCCCGATTCTTTAGAAGTTTCAGTCATTTGTTTTCATACTTCACCTATCTGCAAAGTGCTGTATGTGCTGCTAATGCCTGTTTGAGGGCTTTTCCTGCTCTTCCCATGCGCGATGTTTAACGGTCGTCATCTCTTGCAGCCTCTGCCAACTCATCGGGAGTGCAGTTGTAAAGCTTGAGCAGTTCAGCGTACTGAGTAGGATTGAGTGTCGGAACCGTTCTACCCTGCTCCCAGTTTCTCAACGTTGACATCGAAATTCCAAGTTTGAAGACAACTTCTTCTGCTTTAATCCCTGCTCTTTGCCTCAAAGCCTTCATACTCATAACATTTAGCCTTAGTCATTCTGACTGGCACCATTTGAATAGCACTATTTAGTTGACACAAGTACTAATGAAATGGTACTAATTAGAAGTTGCTTTCTCTGGTACTAACTCGCTGTATCCACGGAATAGCATACCGTTTAAGCGCCTCTCGATCGCTGGCGTGACAATTAGCGCTGCTCATTTATCAATCCTTAAACTCAAACTATGTCTTCTTATGGCGATCGCTTAAGACGATGGGCTGTGATTCGGCTGCTCGAAAATATGCAGCGCATTACGGTCGCTCATTGCACGTCAGAATCAGATGCAGACGGCTACGCAAAGTTGTTTCGTCGTCTCATTCCGAATGCTACCTTTATCGTCGTGTTTGACCCACCAGATCTTGAGGAGGGCGATCGAGACACCGACTAGCTAAATCTACTCCAATTCATCCGGGTTAACGCCCAGCGATCGCAGCCTCTCCTCCAACCGCCTTGCTCGCTCGCTCTTCTGCTTGCGCTGCCTGCTCTTCTGCCCGTGCTGCTATCTCTTGTGGACTGGGAACCAACTCGCCTTCTAAAGTAAAAAACCGTAACTTTTGCTCAAAAACTCCCAGATACAGATTCAACTGGTGACTGATCAGCCAGCCTTGCTCGTTAGGTTCGATCGGTTGATACTCGCCAGAAGTCAGGCAAAATCCCTGAAATTCCAGCGTCTCTGGATGAAACCAGAAATATTCAGGCGTGCGAAACGTGTCTTGATAGAGTTGCTTTTTGGTGGTGCGATCGATCGTCGCCGTACTCAAACATCTCCACAATCACATTGGGATACTTGCCATCCTCTCCCCAGACCACCCAGCTTTTGCGCGGATGCGGATCACTCCCCAACACTACAAAAAAGTCAGGCCCTCGAAAATCGCGTGACTTAATTTGATCTTCGTTGAAGTAGATCGTCAAATTTCCACTGGCGTAGAAGTCCGATCGCTCCCGCCACCACGCCTTCAGGCAAGCCAACAATAGCTCAACCTGTTCTCGATGCCAATCAGTTTCCAAGGGAGGCTCATCACTGTACAGATCAGTCGGCGGAACAATGATCACCTCTCCCGTCATCGCATCCACTAGACTCGTTTTAACCGGAGACATGGCAGTTAAGCGTCAGGTTTGAGATTGCCACGAACTCGCAAGCGGACGGAATTGGCGTGAGAAGGCAACCCCTCCGCTGTCGCTAGATGATCGATCGCTTTCGCCACTTTCTCCAAAGCCGTCTGCGAATATTGCACCAGGCTGGAATGCTTCAAAAACGTCTCGACTCCCAAGGGCGACGCATAGCGAGCCGATCCAGAAGTCGGCAACGTGTGGTTTGGCCCTGCCAAATAGTCACCCACCGCTTCAGGAGTCGAACTGCCCAAGAAAATCGCTCCCGCATGACGAATATTTTGCAGCAAGCTCCACGGGTCGTCCACCTCCAATTCCAGGTGTTCAGGCGCAAAATCGTTGGAGAGATCGGCCGCTGCCTCCAGAGAATCGACGATCGCCACCAGCCCATAATGCGCGATCGCTTTCTCGGTCAAAATCCGCCGGGGATGGTCAATCAGTTGCCGCTCGACTTCATCCACCACTTTTCGCGCCAGAGTCGCATCGGTCGTCAACAAAATCGCCGCCGCCATCGCGTCATGTTCTGCTTGAGCCAGCATATCCGCCGCTACAAACGCTGGATTCGCCGTCTCGTCTGCAATGATTAGCACCTCAGAGGGGCCCGCTAGAGAATCAATTCCTACCGTTCCATAAACCAACTTTTTGGCCAGCGTCACATAAATGTTTCCAGGGCCAGTAATCACGTCCACTTTGGGAATCGTTTCAGTCCCGTAGGCCAGAGCGGCGATCGCCTGCGCTCCCCCAACTCGATAAATTTCTGTAACACCGGCCTCTTGAGCGGCGACCAAGACGGCTGCATTGATGGTCTTATCCTTGCCTGGAGGAGTGACCATGACAATTCGAGGCACTTGAGCCACCTTCGCAGGAACAGCATTCATCAAGACAGTACTGGGGTAACAGGCCTGACCACCGGGAACGTAAAGTCCCGCTCGATCGACGGGCGTATACCGTTTCCCCAAGACGACCTCATCCTCGCCAAAATGCACCCAGCTCTTGGGCACCCGTTGTCGATGGAAGGACTCGATCTGCTCTCTAGCAAACTGGATCGAGGTCAACAACTCTTTAGAAACTTGTTGGTAGGCAGCATCCAGTTCTGAGCCACTGACTCGCAGGTCTTCTGGTTTTAGATCTTGACGATCGAATTCCAAGGTGTAATCTAACACCGCCCGATCGCCCTGTCGCTTAACGGCTTGCAGTACCTCCCGGACTGTCGCTTCCTTATGCACAACTTGATCGTCATGAGTGCGATCGCAGATCCGTCGCAGTTCTGTTCTAGCCTCAGCCCACTGAGTAATGATTCGCAGCATGGAGTTAGGAGTGTCAGTCTTGAGATAACCCGATCGAGAAAGGGGTTTGGAGCATTCTAGCGACCATACAGGCTAGGCAAACCCACGCTCGTTTCTCTAGCTTAACCTGGATTTTTCAGGGATCATCCCATCGTTGAAGGTTGATGCTATAGTAATTTATCTAGCGATTTCTATGTCCAACTCTAGATAAAGTTCTTCTGGGATTTATTGTGGCAAACATCAAATCCGCGCAAAAGCGCGTCAAAATTGCAGAACGCAACCGTCTGCGTAACAAAGCTTACAAGTCAGCCGTTAGAACGCTGATGAAAAAATTTCTGACTGCTGTTGATACCCATGCGGCTCAACCAACTCCCGAAACGGAGAAAGAAGTTCAGTCGGCGATGTCATCTGCTTACAGCAAGATTGACAAAGCGGTGAAGCGGGGCGTTCTTCATGCCAACACGGGTGCCCGTCGTAAGGCGCGTCTCGCAAAAGCGCTGAAGACTAAAGTGGCGGCGAGTACTGTTTCCTAGAAGTCCCTTACAGGTGACTCGAAGAGGTCGCTCCCTTCGCACGAGATTGAAGAAATAAAGATAAAGTAGAGTTCTTGATTTCGGTTGAGAACTTGATTTTCTATTTTGACTTCCCTCATGCAACTGATTGACACCCACGTTCATATCAACTTTGACGCATTCCAGCCCGATTTGGATGCGATCGCTCGTCGCTGGCGAGAAGCGGGAGTCGTTCATCTTGTTCACTCTTGCGTCGAGCCAAGCGAATTTGCTGGAATTCAACAACTCGCCAATCGCTTCCCCGAACTCTCTTTTGCGGTGGGGCTGCATCCTCTGGATGTCGAAGAAAAATGGACGGCGGATTCTTCTCAGCAGATTTTGACGTTGGCGAAGTCAGATCACCGCGTGGTGGCGATCGGGGAAACTGGGCTAGATTTCTTCAAAGCAGCGAACCGAGAACAGCAGTTTCAGTCCTTTGAGGCACAGTTGGCGATCGCTCAATCTTTGAATCTGCCCGTGATCATTCACTGTCGGGATGCGGCGGCACCGATGGCCGAGTTGTTGGAGCGATTTTGGCAAAAAAATGGGGCGGTAAAAGGCGTAATGCACTGCTGGGGCGGCACTCCTGAAGAAACTCAATGGTTTCTTGATCTGGGTTTCTACATTAGTTTTAGCGGAACAGTCACGTTCAAAAAGGCTCTTCAGATTCAGGAATCGGCAAAAATGGTGCCGGGCGATCGACTTCTCATCGAAACCGATTGTCCGTTCTTAGCGCCTGTCCCCAAGCGGGGCGAAAAACGAAACGAACCGTCGTACGTTCAGTACACTGCTCAACAGGTTGCCCAACTGCGAGAAATTCCTCTGGAGCAACTCGCAGCCCAAACGACCAAAAATGCTTGTCAACTCTTCGGATTGACGGTGCCTCAGTTGGCGTTGCCGATGCTGAAATAGGAGACTTTACAAATTGTTGCGGTTCTTCACCCCTCATCACCCTATTTTTACCTGACCATCGCAAACAGATCTCACAAATTCGTGGATAAGTCAAGCCACAAAACGTAAATGCTGCGCCATAATGGTTGAGAGTGCAAAATAGAACGATCGAAAAGCAATTTTCCACAAACTTTATCTTCCTCAATAAAGTTTAACGGCATGAGCGCTCACAAACCTCATCCATCGACCCTGGAAGAACTGGAGACCACACTGGCTATTACACCCTACAACTGAATACTTCATTTTTTTGGATTTCCTTTGGGAGTTCCAAACTTTTTTGCATTGACTTATTTGTGCAAATAGTAATAAAATTCGGGGTTCGCGCTGGGCGTGACCCTTCTGAGGAGACGCATGACTGAGCTTACCTACAACACCCCCGCCTTTGTTTTGCCAGACTTAGTTGAGATCCAGCGGGCTAGTTTCCGTTGGTTTCTCGAAGAAGGCTTGATCGAAGAACTCGACAGTTTTTCGCCGATCACAGACTACACCGGCAAGCTAGAGCTTCACTTTTTAGGGAAGGACTTTAAGCTGAAGCGCCCCAAATATGATGTCGATGAAGCAAAACGTCGAGATAGTACTTACGCAGTACAAATGTACGTCCCAACCCGCCTGATTAACAAGGAGACGGGTGAAATTAAAGAGCAAGAAGTTTTTATTGGTGACTTGCCTTTGATGACCGATCGCGGCACCTTTATTATCAACGGTGCTGAACGGGTCATTGTGAACCAGATTGTTCGCAGTCCCGGTGTTTACTACAAGTCAGAAACCGACAAAAACGGACGACGCGCCTACAACGCGAGCTTGATTCCCAACCGGGGTGCGTGGCTGAAGTTTGAGACGGATAAAAATGACCTGGTGTGGGTGCGGATTGACAAAACTCGCAAACTGTCTGCTCAAGTTTTGCTGAAAGCATTGGGACTGAGTGACGGTGAGATTTTTGATGCGCTGCGTCACCCTGAGTATTTCCAGAAGACGATCGAGAAAGAAGGGCAATTTGGCGAAGAAGAAGCCTTGATGGAGCTATATCGCAAGCTGCGTCCGGGTGAGCCTCCCACCGTTTCAGGGGGTGCTCAACTGCTAGAATCTCGATTCTTTGACCCCAAACGCTACGATCTGGGCAAAGTGGGACGCTACAAGCTCAACAAAAAGCTGCGTCTCAACGTGCCAGAAACGGTTCGCGTCCTGACTCCGCAAGATATTTTGTCGTCGATCGACTACCTGATCAACCTGGAATTTGACATCGGCAGCATTGATGACATCGATCACCTGGGCAATCGGCGGGTGCGATCGGTTGGTGAGCTACTGCAAAATCAGGTGCGGGTTGGTCTAAATCGACTAGAACGAATCATTCGGGAACGGATGACGGTCTCGGATGCTGATTCGCTCACGCCTGCTTCTCTAGTCAACCCTAAACCGTTGGTAGCTGCGATTAAGGAGTTCTTTGGCTCCTCTCAACTCTCGCAGTTTATGGATCAGACAAATCCTTTGGCAGAGTTGACTCACAAACGTCGTCTCAGTGCACTAGGGCCAGGCGGTCTGACGCGAGAACGGGCAGGCTTCGCGGTGCGGGATATTCACCCGTCTCACTATGGCCGGATTTGTCCGATTGAAACGCCAGAAGGCCCCAACGCAGGTCTGATCGGTTCTCTAGCGACCCACGCCAAAGTGAACGCCTACGGCTTCATCGAAACGCCGTTCTACAAAGTTGAAAACGGACGAGTTCTGAGAGATGTCGCTCCTCTCTACATGACGGCAGATGAAGAAGATGATCTGCGGGTAGCAGCGGGTGACATCACGATGGATGAAGACGGTCGGATCGTCGGCGAATCGGTTGCCGTCCGCTATCGGCAAGATTTCACGACTGCAACGCCTGAAGAAGTGGACTTTGTAGCGGTTTCCCCGGTGCAGATCATTTCTGTGGCAACATCGCTGATTCCCTTTTTGGAGCACGATGATGCGAACCGAGCGTTGATGGGTTCCAACATGCAACGGCAGGCGGTTCCTCTGTTGCGTCCTGAGCGTCCTTTGGTGGGTACCGGTCTAGAAGCGCAGGCAGCCCGTGACTCTGGGATGGTGATCGTCAGCCGCACCGATGGTGAAGTTACGTTTGTCGATGCGGACAACATTCGGGTGCGTGATTCGCAGACCAACCGAGAGATCACCTACTCGCTGCAAAAGTACCAGCGATCGAACCAGGATACTTGTCTCAACCAGCGCCCGATCGTCTTTATTGGCGATAAGGTCGTTGCGGGGCAGATTCTGGCAGATGGTTCCGCTACTGAAAAAGGCGAACTGGCACTCGGTCAGAATATTCTCGTTGCCTACATGCCGTGGGAAGGCTACAACTACGAGGACGCGATTCTGATTAGCGAACGCCTAGTGCAGGAAGACGTTTACACCTCGATTCACATTGAGAAATTTGAGATTGAGGCACGTCAGACCAAGCTGGGGCCCGAGGAAATCACGCGAGAAATTCCCAACGTTGGGGAAGATGCGCTGCGTCACCTGGATGAAACGGGGATCATTCGCATTGGGGCCTGGGTTGAATCGGGCGATATTCTCGTCGGCAAAGTGACTCCCAAAGGAGAATCGGATCAGCCGCCTGAAGAAAAGCTGCTGCGGGCGATCTTTGGTGAAAAAGCGAGAGACGTGCGCGACAACTCGCTGCGAGTCCCCAACGGTGAAAAAGGTCGGATTGTTGATGTGCGAGTCTTTACCCGTGAGCAGGGCGACGAATTGCCGCCAGGGGCGAACATGGTCGTTCGCGTCTATGTGGCTCAAAAGCGGAAGATTCAAGTCGGAGACAAGATGGCGGGTCGTCACGGTAATAAAGGGATTGTTTCCCGGATTTTGCCGCTCGAAGACATGCCTTATCTCCCCGACGGGCGCGCCGTTGATATCGTGTTGAATCCCCTGGGTGTGCCCAGCCGGATGAATGTGGGTCAAGTCTACGAGTGCCTGTTGGCCTGGGCGGCAGAAAATCTGGATATGCGCTTCAAAATCGTGCCGTTTGATGAAATGCACGGAGAAGAAAAGTCTAGAGAAACCGTTCACGGCAAGATCAGTGAAGCTCAAGACAAACGAATCAAATCCACGGGCGGACAAGATGGCTACTGGCTGTTTAACCCCGACAACCCTGGCAAAATTCAGGTCTACGATGGGCGGACTGGTGAACCCTTCGATCGCCCCGTTACGGTCGGCAAAGCCTACATGCTGAAGCTGGTTCACCTGGTTGACGACAAGATTCACGCTCGCTCGACCGGCCCCTACTCGCTCGTCACACAGCAGCCTCTCGGCGGTAAAGCTCAACAAGGCGGACAGCGATTTGGAGAAATGGAAGTCTGGGCGCTGGAGGCATTTGGAGCCGCTTATACGCTGCAAGAATTGCTGACGGTGAAGTCAGACGACATGCAGGGACGAAACGAAGCGCTGAATGCGATCGTCAAGGGCAAAGCCATTCCTCGTCCGGGCACGCCCGAATCCTTCAAGGTGCTGATGCGCGAACTTCAGTCGCTCTGTCTTGATGTTGCAGTTCATAAGGTGGAAACCAAGGAAGACGGCAGCAGTAAGGATATGGAAGTTGACTTGATGGCGGATGTGAACAGTCGCCGCGCGCCTTCTCGACCGACCTATGAATCCATTTCGCGCGATGCGATGGACGACGACGAAGACTAGAAATGCGCTGAGTTTTGGGTGGCTTTGATCGACTCAAACTGCCCAAGACTCACCCTTTCACCCTTTAGCGCCAATCGAATATTAAGGAAGAATTACGCGATGCCAAAGCTAGAGCAGCGATTTGACTACGTTAAAATCGGTCTGGCATCTCCCGATCGCATTCGCCAATGGGGAGAGAGAACTTTGCCCAACGGTCAGGTCGTGGGTGAAGTCACCAAGCCAGAAACAATTAACTACCGCACCCTCAAGCCAGAAATGGATGGTTTGTTTTGTGAGCGGATTTTTGGACCTGCAAAGGATTGGGAATGTCATTGCGGTAAATATAAGCGGGTGCGCCATCGCGGGATTGTCTGCGAACGCTGCGGAGTCGAAGTTACCGAGTCTCGTGTCCGTCGTCACCGTATGGGCTATATCAAACTGGCGGCTCCGGTCGCTCACGTCTGGTATCTTAAAGGGATTCCTAGCTACATGGCGATCTTGTTAGACATGCCTCTGCGGGATGTGGAGCAGATCGTTTACTTCAATGCCTATGTCGTTCTCGATCCGGGCAATGCGGAAAATCTCACTTATAAGCAACTGCTGACCGAAGATCAGTGGATTGAGATCGAAGACGAACTTTACAGCGAAGATTCTAAGCTCTCAGGCATTGAAGTGGGAATTGGGGCGGAGGCGCTGCAACGTTTGCTGCAAGACATTAATTTGGATACGGAAGCCGAGCAGCTTCGCGAAGAGATTGCCGTCTCCAAGGGGCAAAAACGCGCCAAGTTGATCAAGCGTCTGCGCGTTATGGACAACTTCATCGCTACAGGTTCTCGTCCTGATTGGATGGTGTTGGACGTGATCCCGGTGATTCCGCCTGACTTGCGCCCGATGGTGCAGTTGGATGGGGGACGGTTTGCCACCTCCGACTTGAATGATCTGTATCGTCGCGTCATCAACCGCAACAACCGACTCGCCCGTTTGCAGGAAATTCTCGCGCCTGAAATCATCGTCCGCAACGAAAAACGGATGCTTCAGGAAGCGGTCGATGCGCTGATTGATAACGGTCGTCGCGGTCGAACTGTGGTTGGCGCAAATAACCGTCCGCTTAAATCCCTCTCTGACATTATTGAAGGGAAACAGGGTCGATTCCGGCAAAACCTTTTGGGTAAGCGGGTTGATTATTCGGGACGTTCTGTAATCGTGGTTGGGCCGAAACTGAAGATTCACCAGTGCGGACTGCCGAGAGAAATGGCGATCGAGCTATTCCAGCCCTTTGTGATCCACCGTCTGATTCGTCAGGGATTGGTCAACAACATCAAAGCGGCGAAGAAGCTAATTCAGCGCAACGATCCAACCGTCTGGGAAGTCCTGGAAGAGGTGATCGAAGGCCACCCCGTCTTCCTCAACCGCGCCCCGACGCTGCACCGATTGGGCATTCAGGCTTTTGAGCCGATTTTGGTGGATGGTCGAGCCATTCAGCTTCATCCCCTGGTCTGTCCGGCGTTTAACGCTGACTTTGACGGAGACCAGATGGCAGTTCACGTTCCCCTGTCGATCGAAGCGCAGTCGGAGGCTCGTTTGCTGATGTTGGCTTCTAACAACATTCTTTCTCCCGCAACGGGGCGACCGATCATCACGCCTAGCCAAGATATGGTGTTGGGCTGCTACTACCTGACGACCGAAAATCTGGCCGGGCAGGAAGGTGCAGGCACCTATTTCGCCAACTTGGAGGACGCGATCAACGCTTACGAGCAGAAGAAAGTTGACCTCCACGCCTATGTCTGGGTGCGTTACGACGGCAAAATCGACCCAGAAGATCCCGAATTGATCAGCGAAGAGACGACACCCGATGGAATCGTCACCCGCACCTACAGCGATCGTCGCGTTCGCGTTGATGCAGACGGTGTTCTCATTTCGCAGTACGTCAAAACCACACCAGGGCGGATCATTCTCAACAAAACGATTCAGGAAGCACTGGCACTTTAGAACGTTTGAGAGGTTGGGCTTTAGGCGATTCAAATCGTGCCGCCTAGAGTCCACTGTCTAACGTCCAAAGCCCACGAGCGTCAGGTTTGACAATTTCAGATTTTTGAGCGATCGCGCAAATCTAAAACAGTAGAAGCGGGGCAAATAATGGCACAGAATTCAGATAAGCATGTTTTTCGCAACTATGTGGTCAGCAAAAAGCAGTTGACCAATTTGATCGCGTGGTCGTTCACCAACTACGGGACAGCTCGGACGGCTCAAATGGCGGATTTGCTCAAAGATTTGGGCTTCCGGTATGCCACCAAAGCAGGGGTTTCGATCAGTGTGGATGACTTGCAAATCCCACCGAGTAAGCGTCAGTTGCTAGATGCAGCCGAAGAAACGATTCGTGACACTGAGGATCGCTACACTCGCGGCGAAATCACCGAAGTGGAACGGTTCCAAAAAGTAATTGACACCTGGAACGGGGCCAGTGAAGAACTCAAAGACGAAGTGGTCAAACACTTTCGATCGAACGACCCCCTTAACTCGGTCTACATGATGGCCTTCTCTGGCGCCAGAGGAAACATCTCTCAGGTGCGTCAGTTGGTTGGAATGCGCGGCTTGATGGCAAACCCGCAGGGGGAAATTATTGACTTGCCTATTAAGACCAACTTTAGAGAAGGTCTGACCGTGACTGAGTACATCATCTCCTCCTACGGTGCCCGCAAAGGACTGGTAGATACGGCACTGCGGACGGCTGACTCCGGCTATCTGACCCGTCGATTGGTGGACGTTTCGCAAGATGTGATCGTGCGCGAACTCGACTGTGGTACGGAACGAGGCATTCCGGCCCTGCCGATGATGGATGGCGATCGCGTTCTTATTCCCCTCAAGGACAGACTTCTGGGACGAGTCGCTGCTGAAGACGTGCTGCATCCTGAGACAGGCGAAGTGATCGTCAAGCGCAACGAAGCCATTTCTAACGAGATGACGGAGCAGATCGGCAGAGCAAAGATTGCCCAGATTGTGGTGCGATCGCCTCTCACCTGTGAAGCGGCTCGTTCCGTTTGTCAGCTTTGCTATGGCTGGAGTCTGGCACACGCTCATCTGGTGGACATTGGGGAAGCGGTCGGGATTATCGCGGCTCAGTCGATCGGGGAACCTGGCACCCAGCTTACAATGCGGACATTCCACACGGGCGGGGTGTTTACGGGTGAGATGGCGCGTCAGGAGAAAGCTGGATTTGATGGCGTGATGCGCGTTCCTAAACGACTGAGAACTCGACCTTTGAGAACCCGTCACGGCGAAGATGCGCTGATTGTGGAATCGGCTGGTTCCGATATCAAGATCACGCTGGAAGGAAAAGGTAGCCTTCAGCAAGTCTTCTCGGTTTCTCAAGGCGCGACGCTGATGGTCAAAGATGGTCAGCACGTCAAAACCGGACAGATTTTGGCAGAAGTCCCCTTAACGGGTCGCGGTCGCAAAACGACTGAAAAAGCTGCCAAAGACGTAGCTTCTGACTTGGCAGGTGAAGTCAAGTTTGAAGACCTGGTGCCCGAAGAGAAGAAAGACCGTCAGGGGAATACGACTCGCATCGCCCAAAGAGGCGGTTTGACTTGGATTCTTTCTGGCGAAGTGTACAACTTGCCACCGGGTGCAGAACCTGCGGTCAAGAATGGCGATCGCGTCCAGGCAAACGGAGTCATTGCTGAAACCAAGCTCGTTACTGAAAATGGCGGCGTGGTGCGTCTCCCGGAAGTCGGTGAAGGAAAAGGCGGGCGAGAAGTCGAGATTATTACGGCTTCTGTGATGCTGGATCAGGCAAGAGTGCGGGTTGAAAGCCATCAAGGGCGTGACCAGTATCTATTAGAAACCACAGGCGGCCAGCTTTTCTCACTCAAAGCCACCCCCGGAACTCAAGTCACCAACAGCCAAGTCGTCGCGGAACTGATCGACGATCGCTATCGCACTAACACAGGCGGCATCATCAAATACTCTGGTGTGGAAATTGCCAAGCGAGGCAAAGCCAAACAGGGGTATGAAGTCGTTCAGGGCGGAACGCTGCTGTGGATTCCAGAAGAGGCCCACGAAGTCAACAAGGATATTTCTCTGTTGATGGTTGAAGATGGTCAGTACGTTGAAGCGGGTACGGAAGTCGTTAAAGACATCTTCTGCCAAAGCAACGGGGTCGTCGAGGTGACTCAGAAAAATGACATTCTCCGGGAGATTGTGATCAAGCCCGGCGAACTGCACATGATTGACAACCTGGATGAGGTCATCACCAAAGAAGCGACGCTGGTGAATCCGGGTCAGCAGGTCATGCCAGGGTTGGTCGTCGATGAGCTTCGCTATGCGGAGTATGTCGAAACTCCTGAAGGGCCAGCTATGCTGCTGCGTCGAGTCACTGAGTTTACGGTTCCCAATGAGCCGTCTGTCCCCAGCCAAGAATCGACGAGTGAAGAAGCTGGGCGATCGATTCGTCTCAGAGCCATTCAGCGTCTACCGTTCAAGGATGGTGAGCGCGTCAAATCAGTTGAAGGGTTAGATTTGCTGCGGACTCAATTGGTTCTCGAAATCGACAAAGACACCCCGCAACTGGCTGCTGATATTGAGCTGGTTGCTGACACCACTGACCCAGAACTGATGCGCCTGCAACTGGTGATTCTCGAATCGCTAGTGATTCGTCGGGACATCTCAGCAGACACGACTCAGGGCAGTACGCACACGCGCGTTTTGGTCAAAGATGGCGACCAGATTGGCCCAGGTGCCGTCGTCGCTCGGACTGAAATTCAGTGTAAAGAAGCCGGAGAAGTGCAGGGGATTCGTCAGGGCAGTGAGGCGATTCGGCGGATTTTGGTGGTGAGAGAAGCGGACACGATCGCGATCGACACCAAAGGCAAAACACCCACCGTCAAAGCAGGAGATCTCCTCGTGTCGGGGGCACAGCTCGCACCGGGAATGCTCCTCGAAGAGTCAGGACAGGTGCTTGAGGTTAGCGATTCTCAGATTAGAATGCGGATTGCTCGTCCTTATCGCGTGTCTCCGGGTGCCGTTCTTCACGTCGATGATGGCGATCTGGTGCAACGGGGTGACAACCTGGTGTTGCTGATTTTTGAGCGCACCAAAACGGGAGACATCATTCAAGGTCTGCCGAGAATTGAAGAACTGCTCGAAGCACGTAAGCCCAAAGAAGGCTGTGTGCTGGCAGAACGTCCCGGTAAAGCTCAGGTCGTCTATGGCGAAGATGACACGGTAGAAGTGAAAGTGGTTGACTCAGATGGACTGGTGACGGAGTATCCGATCGGCCCCGGTCAAAACGTGATCATTTCTGATGATCAGCATGTTCTGGCAGGAGAACGGCTCACAGACGGCCCCGCCAACCCCCACGAGCTTCTAGAAGTGCTGTTCAAAGCTAATCGTGAAGCAGTCGGCATCCATGATGCATCGATGATCAGCTTGAGAGAAGTTCAGACTTTCCTCGTCAACGAAGTGCAGGCGGTGTATCAGTCTCAAGGGATTGATATTTCGGACAAACACATCGAAGTTGTCGTGCGTCAGATGACTTCTAAGGCACGGGTAGACGATGGGGGCGATACCACCATGCTGCCCGGTGAACTGGTCGAACTCTATCAAATCGATCAGGTTAACGAAGCGATGTCGATTACCGGGGGCGCACCTGCTGAATACACGCCCGTCTTGTTGGGGATTACCAAAGCCTCGCTCAACACAGACAGCTTCATCTCGGCAGCAAGTTTCCAAGAAACAACTCGCGTCTTGACCGAAGCGGCGATCGAAGGCAAGTCCGACTGGCTCCGAGGCCTCAAGGAGAACGTGATTATTGGTCGTCTAATTCCTGCTGGAACCGGATTTAACGCTTACGAAGAATCGGGTACGCCGGATGTAGATATGGCTTACGACGGGTCGATCGCCTTTGACGACGAAGGGGATTTGACCGATGTCGTACTGGACGATCGCACGGCTCGCAGTTACGGTTTAGACAGCTTTGATGAGCGTCCGAGCTTTAGCTTTGAGAGCTTTGGCAGTCCTGTCGCTGATGTCGATGCCGAGCCGTTCTCGCCTGTATTAGATGACGACGACGATCTAATTGATGATGGCGTTGACGACGACGATGAAGATGACGAAATGGACGATGACGATCTGTAAAGTTCGGCTGATTCTTAATTGACTCGCGAATCGTTCCTCCCTGTTGACACAATGGGGAGGATTTTTTATGTAATGATTCTAGAGTTTGGCAATGAATCGGGGCAAAGGCGCTATGATTGCGACGAAATTTGTATAGCAGAACGTCGCTTCAGAAAACCGATGAGCAACCATCTACTCGCGATTCAAAAATTGGCTGTGGAGAATGGGAAGTTTCCGGGCTACTTTGTTGTCAGCACCGCCCCCATCAATGTAGAAGATCGGTCTCAAACTGATCCAAAAGTTGACCCCGACCAGGCAATTCATGAAATGACTCAATACCTGAAAGAGCACAAAGAAGATGCCGAAATTCTGGTGATGATTCACGGCTATAACACCCCCAGATCAGGGGCTGAGTATTGGTATAAAAGCACTTGTGAATATATTTCTCAGCACTATACAGAGATTCCTAAAGGATTGCTGGCGATCGGCTATCGCTGGCCATCTGAGCAAATTGTAGAAGATGAATCGGGCAGCTTTAAAGATAAACAAGCGGCAGCAAAACAGGCTTTACCCAAGCTGATGAGCCTTGTGACGCGATCGGGCATTGTGGGTCTGATTGTAGGCGTGGTGGGCACTTTAATCAGTATTTTGATCACGCTATCTAGGGTTTACACTGGCTTAGAACTGCTGCTTAGTTTTGTCGTTTTGCTGATTCTTTCGCTGGTTGCGGTTGCGCCAATTTTGACGATTGTTGCGCTGAGATTGACCGTTTATTTTCGAGATACTTTCCGAGCAAGTAATTATGGTGTAGCAGATTTTGTTGAGTTAATTCGACAGTTGGATAGTGCGCTAGTTGAGCAATCTGAAGGTGACGATCGCGCTCAAAAACTGGCGGCTTGGAGTCAAAGAAAAGTGCGGTTATCGTTTATTGGTCACAGCATGGGAGCCTTTGTTGTCACCAACGCCATGCGAATTCTTTCTGATGTGTTTGACCCCGGTTCGATCGGAAATTTGGATGTCAACAACCGCGATAAGTGCCCTTCGTCTGAGATTGGTAATGTCTTTCGATTGAGTAAGCTCGTCTTGGTGGCTCCTGACATTCCCGCAGAGTCGATTATCTCAGGTCGAGCGAATACGCTGCGATCGTCTCTGCGTCGATTTGAGGAAGCTTATCTCTTTTGTAATGAGGGCGATATGGCGCTCCGACTTGCTTCTACGTCGGCCAACTACTTTACCTTTCCTGCCAAAACTCGTGATGGGGGCTATCGTCTGGGAAATGTCAATGTTAGAAATAAGCTGCAAAACCGGAAGCGTAATTTGGGCGGGATTGTTAATCTATCAGAAACTGGGCAACTGATAACACCTGCTGATGATCATTTGGTTGCTAAAGATTCAACGTTTTTGAACTACTTGTTTATTCGAGAAAGGACTTCTTTAGCGTCTCGACAAGAACTAATTGGACTGGGAGAAAAACAGAAGTCGATCGCTAAATTGTTTACCTATTTCGACTGTACCAACTATAAAGAAAAGTACCTTGATCCTAAGACCCAACAAGAGAAAGAGATCGGCATTGTCAGCAAGGCGATCGACAAACCTTTTCTTAGTTTTTGGGACTATATTTCTCTGAGTCTGGACTTTTTTACGGGTAAAGTTGACACGCATGGCGGCTATATTTTTAGCCCTCACGCTAACTTGAGTAAACGGCTGATTTATGGCTTAAGCTGTCTTGGATTTGAGAAGTTTCTGGACTCTCTAGAGGCTGATCCTTTATTTCCCAAATTGCTCGAAGACGTTAGAGTTCAGCGATCGGAGTTAGCTCCCAATCAACAAAAAGAACTCGCTTTGTTACAAACCCTCTCCTATTTGTGTGGAAGCAAAGGAATTCAGGTTTTGTTAGCACCCGAACGCTATGCAGTGGATGTGTTAGGAGGAGAAACTGATCGAGATGGCTACTAATTTCAAATATCAGAATGGGTGTTGAAAATTGATTGCTTAAAGCCTGCTAATCGGCAATGTAAACCAGAATGCTGCACCCAGATTTGGAGAACTGACAACTCCCATTTGTCCCTGATGGGCTGTGATGATCTGATGACACAAAAAGAGTCCGAGTCCAAGTCCGGTGAGGTGGTGATTGTGAAATCCTCTCAAATACGGCTTTTCAAAGACTTGAGCGCATTGTTCTTGACTCATTCCTACGCCATTGTCTGTGATCGTACAGCGCAGCAGTCCATCGATTAATTCGGCTGCGATCGTAATTCTCAATCCAGGATGATTATGCTTAACTGCATTCGTAATTAAGTTCTCTAAAACTTGACGGATATTCGTAGAATCGGCAACGACAAGCGGCAAATTCTCAGATAGCAAAGTCTCTAATTGGACGTTGTTTTCAATCAATAAAGGATGCAGATCACAAAGCACCGATCGTACTAATTGAGACAATTGAAAGGGTTGACGACTGAGTATATTTTCCTGAGTGTCTTGTGAGCCAGCTTCAGACAACGATCGGATTAAACTAATTTGATGTTCGCTACTTTCAATCATGCAGTTGAGAACCGATCGCGAAAGCACAATCTCTTGGTCGGGCTTATTTTGTAACCGTCTCAAAACCATGAGCATTCCCAAGATGGGTGTTCTCAAATCATGAGTAACGGCATGAAGAAGCGTATCTTTCACCTGATTGGTGGCCTGAAGCTGCTCCATATTTTGCTGAAGCTGAAGTGTCCGCTCTGTCACTTGATGTTCTAAGCTATTTGCCAGCGTTTGAACTTGCTGATAGAGCGTTCCTTGCTGAATTGCAATTTCGACTTGAGTGGCTAACTTTTCTAACAGTTCAATTTCAAAAGATTGCCACTGACGCGCCTCAGAGCATTGATTGACATTCAACACACCAAACATTTGATTGTCTTGGAAGATCGCGATCGCAATACTGGCACGAATTTGATATTGCTCATAGTAAGCATTAATAAAAGGGGTTTTTTCAGCCTGATCAGAATCGTGATTGACGCGAATATGAGACAACCCAAACGTCTCTCGAACGTCATTCAAAATGCTCATCGGAGATTCTGTGCCCAGCACCGATCGCCAGATTGGATCGACCGATTCTGCAACAACTTTGGCATAGCCCCGCTCGTCAAACTGCGAAAAAAACACGCGATCGACCCCCAAAAACTGCTGCACTTCAGCCACGGTCGTGTTGAGAATTTCCTCAATTTGGAGTGACTGTCTGACTTGCAGCGTGATTTCATTGAGCAGTCGATCGCGCTCACTCAACCGCTGTTGTTCTGTAATGTCCTGCACCGTTCCCGTGATATTCATGCCATTTACTTCGACTTGTTCGCTGACCGTGCGTTCTAATCCGTTGGGCAACACAATCCGATAACACAGCCGATAAGGTTTGTGCAACAATCGTGCCCTTTCTAAAGCTTGTCTTACTTGATTGCGATCGTCGTGATGTACCCGTCGCAAAAAATTCTCTGGAGTGGGGCGTAGAGATCGGGGTACGTATCCCAAAATTCGATACAGTTCGTCTGACCAGGACAGCGATATCTGCGTCGAACACGGAGACTCATCCCAATCCCAATTGCCAATTTGAGCAACGCGCTGGGCATTCGTCAAACTGGCTTCTTGTTTGCGTAAAAGATCTTCTGCCTGCTGACGTTCTGCGATCGCCGCCGCCAACATCAACGCCATCACGGTCGTCACCCCGACAAACGCCTGCACCTGAGAAATCGCCTGCTGAGAATCACCAACCCGCATCCAGTCCCGATTTTGGATAACTCCCCAAAGGGCGATCGCTGAGAAAATTAAGCTGCTCAAAACGGTTCCCCACTGTCCCAGACGCAAGGCCGCCCACCCTAAGACCAAAAACGGCAAATAGTGAAGCAGGTATCGCGCCAGCCCAGACGCATCCTCACCCAATCGCCCCGGAGCAACCAGAACCACCCAGGCGCACAGAATCAGCAACCCCAGCCAAAGCATCACTTCGACCGATCGCCGTCGAAACGATCGATGCTCTCTCCACGCTTTCACTAAAGCGCTCACAGACGGCCGACGCTGGACGGGCTGACTCAACCAGGTCAGTAAAGCAGGAGTCACGACCAAAATCCCAACGCCATCTCCCAGCCAGACAGTCCACCAATTGTCAAGAAGTCCCTGCTCTGGCACTAATCCCGCTAAATAGCCGTTAAGTGTGCTGATTGTGGCGTTGACTGCCGATGAGAAGGCGGCTCCGATCGCTACAAATGAAGACACATCCTGCAACCGCCGCAGGGAAGGACGAAAGCCCACTCTTTGCAACAAAAACTCACCGCTCACCGCTTCTAAAGTACTGCCGATCGTCGCGCCGATCGCCGTCACCCAAGTTACGCCAGAGAGCGATCGCGCAAACAGCAAAGCGCCGAGAGCCACGCCAACCCAGGCGGATCGTCCAAACAACAGCAAGGCTGCCAGAGAGATGCCCGCAGGCGGATAGAACGCCGAAGCTGTTGCATCTGTGCCCAGTTGTACCAGGGAAAAGGCAAATTTGGCACTCAAAAAGTAGGCGACAGCGATCGCGCCAATGAGCAAACCAAAACGCCAGAATCGCCTCGTACTCAGAGACATAAAATTTTCTGAGCCATCAACCCCGTTACCAGCATTCTCGGCTTCTCTCATTGGGCAATTCGGACAACTGAAGCAATCCTTTGAGCAGGCGCGATCGAGCAAGTATGAATCCGCATTCACTGTCGCCCCAGATCGAGTTCCATCTAAATTTAAGGTAGGGTGGGAGTCAGAAGTCCGCCTTCCCCCAGTTGGGTGAGCAGGCGCATAGAATGACTCACATCTCTTCTAGAATACTTGAAGCCATAGGAGACGAGGCAGTTGGCATGGGGAACGCAGTTGAGTTTCATGAGGTGACCTATGATCTGCATTCTCGATCGCTCGTGTCTCGGCTCACTTTTGGCATTCCACAGGGCGAAACGCTGGTGCTGTTGGGGCGGAGTGGCTGTGGCAAAACGACTACTTTGCGACTGATCAATCGATTACTCAATCCCACGGCTGGAGAGATTCAAGTTGAGGGCATTTCGACGCAGAAGTGGAACCCGATCGCCCTTAGACGACGCATTGGCTATGTGATTCAAGAAATTGGCTTGTTTCCTCACTTCACCGTTGCCCGCAATATTAGTGTCGTTCCCACGTTAGAAAACTGGGAGCCAGCGAGAATTCGATCGCGCGTCCTGGAACTGATGGAACTGGTGGGTCTGGGGCCAGCGTTTGCCGATCGCTATCCTCATCAACTGTCGGGTGGTCAACGGCAACGAGTCGGGGTGGCGCGGGCCTTGGCTGCCGATCCGCCGCTATTACTGATGGATGAGCCGTTTGGGGCCCTTGATCCGATTACGCGGGTTGAGATTCAGCGAGAATTTCATGACCTTCAGCAGCGTTTGGGCAAAACCGTTGTTTTTGTGACTCACGACATTCAAGAAGCCTTCAGGCTCGGTTCTCAAATTGGCTTGATGCAAGCTGGAGAGCTGGTCGTGTTGGCAACGCCGGAGGAATTTGAGCGATCGACCCATCCCGAAGCCAAAGCCTTCTTAGCCGTGAAGGGTGGATCATGGATTTTCTGACTCGCTATGGTGAAGAAATTTTACAAAAATCAGGTCAGCATTTATTTCTAGTCTTGATTTCTACCGGAATCGCCGTTTTGATTGGGGTGCCTTTAGGCATTTTGATCACCCGCCAGCCAAAGTTAACCCGACCAATTCTGGGTTTTGCGAATGCGATCCAGACGATGCCCAGTTTGGCGCTGCTTGGCTTTTTGATCCCGGTGCCCTGGATTGGGGGAATTGGCCCGCGATCGGCGATCGTTGCCCTGATTCTTTATTCTTTATTGCCGATCATTCGTAATACCTATGTGGGCATTATCAGCGTCGATCCGGCTATTCGCGAAGCGGGGCGGGGAATGGGCATGACCGATCGCCAACTGTTGTTTCAGGTCGAGCTTCCGCTGGCGGCGGGCGTGATTTTGGCGGGCATTCGGTTAGCTGTGGTGATTGGGGTGGGTTTGGCGACGATCGCGGCCACGATCAGTGCAGGCGGATTGGGTGAATTGATTTTTCGAGGCGTTGCGGTGGTCGATAGTCAACTAATTTTGGCTGGCGCAATTCCCGCTGCGATCATGGCTCTCAGTGCCGATTTTGCTCTAGGCTGGATCGAGCGTCGCCTTATGGTGAAGAAATGAAGCTAAGAAACTTTTTTTCCTTTTTCCTGTTGCCTCTTGTCTTGATTGGGACGATCGCCGCCTGTTCTCAAAACAGCAGTCCTCAAAGTAGCGATCGCGTGGTTGTTGGCACCAAAAATTTCACAGAGCAGGTGATCTTAGGCGAAATTCTATCTCAACAAATCGAGAGCAAAACAAAGCTAAAGGTTGATCGTCGCTTTAATCTCAATGGCACTTTTATCTGTCACGAAGCGATTAAGACTGGCGAAATTGACCTCTATCCTGAATACACGGGTACGGCTTACACCTCGATTTTAAAGCAGCCTGCGATCTCTTCGAGTTACCCGCAAGGGGTCGGTGATGCTCAACAGGTATTCAACAAAGTCAAAGAAGAATATCCTCAACGCTTTAAGCTGGAATGGTCTGCCCCGTTTGGGTTTAGCAACTCGTTTGCGATGATTATTCGGGGAGAAGACGCTCGCAAGTTGGGCGTACAAACGCTGTCAGAAGCTGCGAAATATACTCCCGAATGGCAAGCAGGATTTGGCTTTGAATTTCTCAATCGAGAAGATGGGTTTCCTGGCTTATCAAAAACTTATGGCTTGAAGTTTAAAGGTCAACCTAAAGTCATGGATCTGGGTTTGTTGTATCGCGCTCTAACAGAAAAGCAAGTTGACTTAGTAGCTGGAAACTCTACAGATGGCTTGATTCCAACTTTGGATTTAGCCGTTCTCAAGGACGACAAACAATATTTTCCACCCTACGAAGCGGCGGCGATCGTGCGTCAAGAAATCCTGCAAAAACATCCCGAATTACGTCAAGCCCTCAACGATTTGGGGGGCAAGATCACCGAACAGAAAATGCAGCAACTCAACTATCGGGTCGATGGCAAAAAAGAAGATGTTAAACAAGTGGTTCGTGAGTTTTTGTCTGGTAGCTAAGGCAGCGTATCGCTAAAGCGGCGTGTGGCGACGATCGTGAAACCAATCCCGCAACTGCTGACGACAAGCCGACTCCAATACGCCCCCCAACACAGCCAACCGATGATTAGAAGCGGCACCATCTGGCACATTCAACACCGTGCGAATCGCCCCCGCTTTGGAATCATCTGCCCCATAAACCAACAGCCCCAATCGAGCCAAAACCAGCGCTCCTGCACACATCGGACAAGGCTCCAGCGTCACATACAGCGTGCAGTGATTGAGATGCCAGTTTTGCAGCGATCGACCCGCCGCTCTCAATGCGAGAATTTCAGCGTGGGCCGTGGGATCACGATCACGCTCTCGTCGATTTTCTGCCTCTGCAACTAAATTTCCCTTTGAATCGACTACCACGGCTCCCACAGGCACATCACCCGCCTTTCCAGCAGATTCTGCTAATTCAAGCGATCGCGTCATCCAGCGGCGGTGAGTCAAGTAGTCAGGATGCTCAATCGGTGGTGGAGGAATGAAGAACGGCAAGAGGGAAATGAGGGGCGATCAGGTCTTGAGAATACTGTAAGCTTTGTTCGAGAAGCTCCTTCTATACTTGCCTATGCCTTCTTTTTTGACAACTCTGGCCACTCATCTGACAGGCGAATTTGACAACCGAGAACAGGCGATCGCCGACCCTGTTTGGTATGTCCATCTACAACTCTGGCACCGTCAGGTAGCGCTCTTTACCGAAGACAGCATCACGATTTTTGCCGAACAAGCCAACGTTCTGAAACTTGACCAACCCTATCGTCAGCGATTGTTAAGAATTCAACCGACAGGCGAGGAGGCGTTTCCGCTTAAGGTGCAATACTACAGCTTCAAAGATTATGCAGCCGTGAAGGGAGCCGGACAAAATCCAGCGCGATTGCAGCAAATCACAGAGGCAGACATCGAACTCTTACCAGGCTGTGTTCTTCAAGTTGCTCACCAGAAAACTCAGGAGAGCGATCGCTTTCAGGCAATGCCACCTGCGGACACCTGCTGCTACTTCTCATACGAGGGTGAAACTCGTCAGGTTGCTTTAGGCTTTGAAGTCAGTCCTGGCAAATTTCTCAGCTATGACAAAGGCATCGACCCCAACACGGGTACAGCCCTTTGGGGAGCAGTGATGGGTGCCTACGAATTTACAAAGCGCCCCTCGTGACTAACTCAAAGCGACCCCTTGCGGGTAACTCGAAGAGATCGAAAGGACTTTAGACTGAACAGCATTTAAGGTTTTCGGTTCAATGTATCTGGTCTATCGGCTTCAAGGGTTTTGTACCGCAGTCAAGAAAGCCGATGCCGCTCGTCTAACTTGCGACTCCCCTGGGCACCCCTTCTAATGCCTCGTCTTCAGTCTCAAAAATCTCAAAAACTGAATCCATCATCGTGACCTCAAAGACTAGCTTAGCTTCAGGATGGACGTTACAGATGCGAAAACTACCTCTGACCTTATCAGCGTCCCGCATTCCAGCGACGAGAGACGTTAGCCCAGAGCTATCGATAAAGTTAACCTGCCCTAGATTGACCACCACATGACGGCTAAGTTTGGCAATACATTCTTGAAGCTTGAGGCGAAACTGCCATGCTGTCGTGATGTCAAGCCGCCCTGTCGGAGTGAGAATGATTACGAGCGTGCCATCGTGGGTCGTGTGCGTTGTTTGCTCCATATGGATTGACTTCTGCTCCATGTAAACCATTGACTCCCCTCTTGCTGTGGATTTGGGTTAGCAGAGAAGCCGAGACATGCCCCTTTTGGGATGCAAGGCAAATCACTTTACCCGTAGATGCTGAACGTCCGTGCCGATAAAAGCGCTCAAGATTGAGCAGGTCATGGCCATGACAGTCTCAGTTATGCCCACAGAGCGAGCTTTTCTAACGCGATCGTCTCCTTTGATCACGCAGGCAATCCTCTAAATCTTACCAGAATAAAATAATCCTGGTGACGGAGTGCTAGAGCAGCCCATCAGCCAGGAATCAGCCAGCATTGTTGCGAGAAAAGCGGTCTTTTAGGATTTTGCAGTCCAGTTTACCCAGTCTTGAGGCTTGAGAAAGGTGTCGTAGAGTTCTGCTTCGGGAGAGCCTGGCTGGGGTTGGTAGCCGTATTCCCAGCGTACCATTGGCGGGAGTGACATCAGGATTGATTCGGTGCGGCCGTTGGTTTGTAGTCCAAAAATCGTGCCGCGATCGTACACCAGGTTAAATTCTACATAGCGTCCGCGTCGGTAGAGTTGGAAGTTGCGCTGATGTTCGCCGTATTCCAGTCCATTTCGTCGCTCGACGATCGGCACGTAGGCTGGCAAAAAGGCATTTCCGCAGTCTTGCACAAAAGAAAATAAATCTTCCCAGGTACGATTCTTGACGGCTCCGGCTTTCTGGCTATACTGTGCAGCGGCTGTATCTAACTGAGAACCGGGATAAGAGACCGGATAGAGAATGCCCTGAGTGTCTTGATAATCAAAGAAAATCCCACCTACGCCACGAGTTTCTCCGCGATGCTTGAGGTAAAAATATTCGTCGCACCAGAGCTTAAAGGTCGGGTAATACTCAGGATGGTGAGCGTCACAGGCATTTTTCAGCGTGGTGTGGAAGTGCTGCGCGTCTTCGGCAAAGGGATAGTAGGGAGTCAGGTCAATGCCGCCGCCAAACCACCAGACGGGCCCCGCCTCAAAGTATCGATAGTTGAGGTGAACGGTCGGCACGTAGGGATTGCGAGGATGCAGCACCATTGAGGTTCCAGTCGCATAAAAGCCATGTCCGCCCGCTTCGGGGCGCTGTACCAGGATCGAAGGGGGCAAATCTTTTCCCCAGACTTCAGAGAAGCCAACACCGCCCTGCTCAAAGATTTTGCCTTCTTTCATGACGCGCGATCGCCCACCGCCGCCTTCTGCCCGCTCCCAGTTGTCTTGTTGAAACTTGCCTTCCCCGTCTAGTTGTTCTAACCCCTGGCAAATTTTATCTTGCAGAGTTTTCATCCAGTGGCTGACTCGCTCACGAGAATCAGAAGGGGGAAACGCTTGAGAGGTGGAGACTTCAGTGGAAAAGGCCGTCATAAGTTCCCTGGAAAGTTGGATCAAAAAGGTTTACGCGGTCAAAGATGGAATTTGCAAAAGTTTGCGGTCTAAATTGAGTTTGCAAAAGTTTGCGAAAAGTCGGTTGTCCAAGAATGACAGTGCCTAAAAAAGTCTTTTGTAGAGGCAATTTGAGGACTGTGAGCTTCCCGATTTAATGCGCTTATTTAGACTATCGTGAATTGTGACGACAACCAACTCGCTAACTCCTTGCCAAAAGGCTTCTTGCTTAGTGAAATCAAGGGGTTGAGCTACTGTTAAATTCTATGAACCTGTGTGAACTTGAATGAGTGGTGACTCAGCAGTTAATAATTTTTGACTTCAAACCCTGCCCTAATGATCGTAGCGTCGTAGAGGGGATCTCGATCGCTCAGTCTCTAAGGGTATGCTTAACAGCAGTCTTAGGGGAGATGGCAATTTAGGAATGGACGTGTCTAGGATAATGAATTCCCTGTTGGGTCGAGCGTAGGAGGGCGATCGTCATGCTCAAGCTTCCATCTAGATTTCTTCGCCGCAAACGTCGCCGCGTTCAGCATACTCTGGCGAGGACGTATCAAACCATCAGCACTGCGTCAGTCGACGACTTGTGGAAAAAAATAATTGACCTGGCAGATGTGTCGTGGCATCCTCTGCTGTCTAGCACCAATGTTCCGCGAGGGCTGGTAGCCAAACCGGGACTAATTTATGAAGCCGTGACGCGACTGGGGCCATTTCCGGTTCGGATTTTTGTTGAGCGGGTTGATCACCGGGAGTTGTTGAGCATTCGGATTTTGGCACTACCTGGGATCGAGGAGCGGGTGACGTATCAGGTCAAATCAACCGTCTGTGGCACTTCTGTCGCGTATTCAGTGACGCTGCAAGGGTGGCTGTCTCCGTTAGTCTGGTCACTGATCAAGCCTTATTCTGCGAGAGTCGCCTCTGATTTGGCTCAAGCCACCGAGCAGTCCATTTCGGGAAATCTAGAACCGCCCGATCGGGGCTGCTTTGACTTTTAAAGACCCTTGATAATCGTGATCCTGGAATCTCTGCAATGACTCTGACCCCAAGGATGCGCCCTCCTGACGGTAAGATCGAAAAGCCAATACACCTGGACTCGATCGCCGCAGTAGGCAGAGAACACAATGCTTAACGCTAACTCAGTTTTAGAAGTCCTCAAACCTGTGCAAGACCCTGAACTCCGCAAAAGTTTGGTTGAATTGAACATGATTCGCAATGTCAAAATTCAAGAAGGTCACGTGAGCTTTACCCTCGTGTTGACGACTCCCGCCTGTCCGCTGCGCCAGTTTATTGTCGAAGACTGTGAGCGGGCGATCAAAACCCTGCCCGGTGTGCAAACCATTGATGTCGAAGTGACTGCCGAGACTCCCCAGCAAAAATCACTGCCCGATCGCACTGGCATCGACGGCGTAAAAAATATCATTGCGATTTCCAGCGGCAAGGGTGGTGTGGGTAAAAGTAGTGTTGCTGTGAATGTAGCCGTTGCTCTGGCACAAGCAGGAGCCAAAGTGGGGATGATTGATGCTGATATCTATGGCCCCAACGCTCCGATGATGCTGGGACTAGAAGGAGCGGGGATCACCGTGCGTCAGGGCAACCAGGGAGAAATCTTGGAGCCAGCCTTTAATCACGGAGTCAAGCTCGTCTCAATGGGATTTTTGATTGACAAAGACCAACCTGTGATTTGGCGCGGGCCGATGCTGAATGGAGTAATTCGGCAGTTTCTTTATCAAGTTTCCTGGGGCGATTTAGATTATCTGATTGTCGATATGCCACCCGGAACGGGAGACGCTCAGTTGACGATGACGCAGGCCGTCCCGATGGCGGGAGCTGTGATCGTCACGACTCCTCAAAGTGTCGCCCTGTCTGACTCTCGACGTGGGTTAAAGATGTTTCAGCAGTTGGGCGTTCCGGTCTTGGGCATCGTCGAAAATATGAGCTACTTCATTCCCCCCGACATGCCCGATCGCCAGTACGACATTTTTGGATCGGCTGGGGGCGAAAAAACTGCTAAAGAATTGGGGATTCCACTGTTGGGCTGTGTGCCTTTAGAAATTCCGCTCAGAGAAGGGGGCGATCGTGGAATCCCGATCGTAGCCGCTGATCCGGATTGTGCCTCTGCCAGAGCGTTAAAAGGGATCGCCGAGCAGATTGCTGCTAAAGTGTCAATTGCGGCACTCACCTAGTCAAGTTTTGGACTGACCAATAACGTTCAGAACTCAAAACTTCAAACTTAATCTTCCTTAGCGTCTCCATGTTCCGAAAATCCTTTTTCCCGACGAACCTGAAACACTGGGTACAGCCCTGGCAAGAGGTCGATTGGTGGCTGTTTGCGGCTCCGATCGCGCTTACTGTTTTGGGAGGCGTGATGATTCGCAGTGTAGAACTCAACGCCGGGTGGACAGACTGGTGGCGACACTGGATCACAGGTGGAGTTGGGCTGCTGCTCTCGGTGCTGATTGCTCGCTGGCGCTATGACCAACTGCTGCAATGGAAGTGGCTCATTTATGGAATTACCAACGCTTCTTTGCTGCTTGTGATGTTTGTTGGGCGAGAAGAATTGGGGGCGCAGCGCTGGATTAGTATTCTTGGCTTCAATGTCCAGCCGTCTGAATTTGCCAAGTTGGGAATCATCATTACGATCGCCGCCCTATTGCACCATCGATCGGCATCCACCATTCCCACGATGGTCAAAGTATTACTGATCGCAGCCGTTCCCTGGATGCTGGTCTTTTTGGAGCCAAATCTGGGTACGTCTCTGGTGTTTGGGTCGATCACGATGGGGATGCTGTATTGGGGAAACGCTAAACCAGGTTGGTTGTTGCTGCTGGTTTCTCCAGTGATTTCGGCGATTTTGTTTAATGTGATGCTGCCAATTTGGGGGTACGGAATTGCCGTCATTGCAGTTTGGATTTTGATAATCGGTTGGGTATCTTTGAGAACCCTTCCCTGGTCTACCTACGGCAATCTGGCACCCGTTGTGCTTAATCTAATCGCAGGCGGACTGGGGCGAGTGCTGTGGGAATATGTGCTCAAGGATTACCAGAAGCAGCGGATTATCATGTTTGCAAATCCCGATCGCGATCCCCTGGGCGGGGGGTATCACTTGATTCAGTCCCGGATTGCAATCGGCGCTGGCGAACTCACCGGACGAGGACTGCACAAAGGCACCCAGACCCAGCTAAACTTCATTCCAGAACAGCACACGGATTTTATTTTTACGGCGATCGGTGAAGAGTTGGGCTTTATTGGGGCGGCGGCCGTCTTGCTGACGTTTTTATTGATTTGCTTTCGGCTGTTGGTGATTGCTCAGAATGCCAAGGATGATTTTGGCTCACTACTGGCGATCGGCGTGTTTTCGATGATTGTCTTTCAGGTCGTGATCAATATTGGGATGACGATCAATCTTTCTCCGGTGACGGGCATTCCGCTGCCGTGGCTCAGTTATGGAAATGCAGCCCTGTTGATGAATTTTTTGGCGATCGGGCTGGTGCAATCGGTGTCAAATTATCGACAGCGGCTAAAGTTTTGAGGCGACCAGGCTGCGTTTTGAATTGGGCGATGCTGAACGATTGATTGACACCCATCGACTCAAGACAAATCCTCAATGGCTAAACATCAGCTAAACATCACAGCAGCCCAGTACACTACTAGAAAAGCTCTCCAAACCATGACTATGATTCTTCCAGGTTCTGCGGTTCGAGTGACCAATGCTAACGATACTTACTACGGCTTTCAGGGGTTAGTCCAACGGATTAGTGATGGCAAAGTCGCTGTTTTGTTTGAAGGGGGCAACTGGGACAAACTAGTCACCTTTCGCCTATCCGAACTCGCACTCGTCGAAGTCACCGCAGGCAAGAAAAAAGCAAAATAGCTTGAGCGATGGGTTTTAAATTTTAGGTTAAGTCAGATTAAAACCCTCCAAGGTGTGTTGTGAAGCCTTCGTTCAAATCATTCACTTCATCCCTTACACTCCTTATGCGCCTTCCCCTCCCTCAATTTGCTGCCCAAAATCGCCCTTCTAACCACATTGCAGAAGTGATCGAGACAGCAACGACCGAATTTCTTGCTCAATGTCTGGAGCCAGAAAATCTCAGCTTTCCGGTTATGCCGCCCTTTGGAAGTTGGGTCAAGTCTGCGGATGAGGAATCGGGGAATCTAATCTACGCGGTGGTTTATCATGCGACGACTAGCCCGATCGATTCCGTTCATCGAGCCAGAGCGTTGGGATTGTCGCTAGAAGAATTGCGAGAGCAGCAGCCTCAGATCTTTGCCATGCTAAAGACCGAATTTCGGGCGGCGATCGTGGGGTTTCGTCCCAATCCTGAAAAGCGCAACGGGGGAGCAGCCGTCTATCAACATTTGCCACCTCGTCCGCCTCAGATTCACCAGGCCGTCTACAGTTGTGATTCTGAAGAAGTCATTCAATTTAGTGAAGCACTCGATTTTCTGAGAACGCTGCTTCAGGTCAATGGGGCCCCTGTCGATGCGCTGACAGCTGCCGCCATTCGTGAGATCTACCAACTCCGCAAAGCCGATCGCCCCTGGCTCGTGCAAGCCGGACGAATGCTAAGTTTGCTGCTCAAGGACGACTACGATCGCCTACGCATTATTCTCAGTCAGATTCATCTCTAGACAGGTTTCTCAAGCAGTCCAGTTTGATATTGATTGAGTTTTGACAATCTTTGCTCACCCATTTACGCCATTTCTAGATTGGCGCTATAAAATCGGCAAAGACTTTAGATGCTAACCCTTTTAGAAGACAAAGACCGAAGCCTTGATGCTGTTCTGTCTAAAGTCCAGAGTCCAATGTCTAGAGTCAACGTCCAGACCCCAACGTCCAAACTCCTCTGCCAGACCTACAGCCCCCAAGGGAATTGGTCTCAGTCGTCAGTAGCCTCTACGTCACCAGTGCATGAACTCCGCTTTACACTCTCTGCAAGGAGAACCGATCGTCTCCTTCTTGATTCTCTTGGCAGTGATTTTGTTTGTCCCGTCTCTGTTCGAGCGGATTCGCCTACCCGGATTAGTGGGATTGTTGGCGGCAGGCGTTGCCCTGGGCCCTGATGGGCTGCGAGTCTTGCACAACGACTCTGAAACGATGAAGCTGCTTTCAGATATTGGGTTAGTCTATCTGATGTTTGTCGCTGGGTTAGAAGTTGATCTCGACCAGTTTCTCAAAACCAAAAATCGCTCGATCGGCTTCGGCAGTTTTACCTTTCTGGTTCCCCAAATCACAGGCACGATCGTTGGACGGCTGTTTGGCTTTGATTGGAATGCCTCGATTTTGATCGGCTCTCTGTTTGCTTCACACACGCTGCTGGCGTATCCGATTGTCAGTCGGTTGGGCGTAGTGGGCAATGAAGCGGTGACGGTGACGATCGGCGCAACTATTTTCACAGATGTCGGTGCGCTTTTAGTTCTGGCAATCTGCATCGGCATCCATGCGGGCAACTTCACGATATTCAAACTATTTACCCTGTTGGGGTCGCTGGCAGTCTATAGCGTTGTGGTGCTGTTTGGTTTTGAGCGGGCAGGGCGGGCCTTTTTTGCACGATCGAGCGCCGAAGAAGGAAGTCAATTTTTATTTGTGCTGTTGGCTGTATTTTTGGCCGCCGTGGGGGCCCAACTCATCGGCGTTGAGAAAATTGTGGGCGCGTTTTTGTCGGGGTTGGCCGTTAATCGCGTCGTCGGAGACGGAGCCGTCAAAGAAAAAGTGATGTTTGTGGGTAGCGTCCTGTTCATCCCGATTTTCTTTGTCAACATGGGGCTGCTGATTCGGATTCCTGCCTTTGTGCAAAGCCTTACGTCACCTCAGCTTGTGGGAATGACCGTCACGATCGTCGCTGGGCTGATTGGCAGTAAATTTGGAGCCGCCTTTTTGGCCAAGCTCGCTTATCGCTATAGCTGGCAAGAAACCCTGACCATGTGGTCTTTGTCCCTTCCTCAAGTCGCCGCTACCCTGGCCGCAACGCTGGTTGGATATCGAGCAGGTCTGCTCACCGAAGCCGTTCTCAACAGCGTAATTGTCTTAATGCTCGTCACTTCGACGCTGGGGCCAATTCTCACGGCTCGATTTGCAGATGGGTTAACGACACCTGGCACCGTTGCCCTCGACCCCGAAGCTTCGCCTGAATGGGGCAGCGATTCAGAAGACCCCTTTGTCGTCGTCGTGCCGATTTACAATCCCCGCACAGAGCCATATTTGTTAGAAATGGCTGCACTGCTGGCACGTCATAAAAACGGGCGAATTATGCCCCTGGCGATCGCTCACGCCCACGCCAAAATGGATGCTCCTCAATTGGACAAAGCCATCCAGCGCAGTGAATCTCTCCTCGCCAGTGCTGCTGAGGTCAGCCAAGAACTCGCCGTTATCGCCAATCCGCTTTTACGAATCGACGACGACGTAGCTCAGGGCATCAGTCGGGCCAGCCGCGAACAAGAAGCCAGTCTAGTCGTGATGGGCTGGGGGCGACAATCGCGCTTGCCGATCCGTCTGTTTGGCAACCTGATTGACAGCGTATTGTGGGCATCTCACTGTCCCGTAGCGGTTTCGAGACTGCTAGATTCTCCAATGAATTTGCGTCGGGTGCTGGTGCCGATCGAGAACTTAAGTCAGCAGTCGATCGCCGTTTTAAAATTTGCTCAAATTCTCGCGACCGAAAACCAGGGACAGTTGACACTTCTCCATGTCTGCGATCGCACCACGTCTCGCAGCAAAATGGCCTGGATCGAATCTCAGCTATCTCTTCTAGCAGACAAAATCACCCCCTCGTGTGATCCTCAAATTCAAATCCTCCCAGATGATGAAGTAGTCAGGGCAATTGTCAACGCCTCAAAACTTCACGACTTAGTAATCCTTCGCTCTTCGCGCCGCCACACCAGCGCTGGGGGGCTGTCTATCAGTGATATTACTGCTCAAGCAACGCAACAAATTTCCTGCTCTGTCGTCATGCTTGGGGAGCCGCATCGTCCTCCGATCGCAGTTTTGGTTACTTAACCTACACTTTGTACCCTGATAATTTGTACCCTGATAATAGGAATAGTCGTCCGGAGAAGGCATTTCATCTGCGGATCAGAGGTTGGGGAGGTCGTAGAAACTCCCAGAAAATCTTCGCATTTCTTTGCAGCAACTTGTAAGTTTTTATACATGTGTAGGCAGAATAGACGCAGCCGCGATTTGCCAGACCAGTTTCCCTTCAGGTAATCGCTCCCATTTAGTCACAGCGTTGACCGAGAATATAGTCAACAAGGGTGCATATGCGATGACTGTTCAAAAATCAGAACTACCAACCCGAATTCTCCTCATTGAGGACAACGAAGCTAACCGCCGCTTGATGGGTGACTACCTCAGCTATTGTGGCTACAGTGTCTGTGCGCTGTCAGAAGGAACACAATTAGCCTCTGTGATGGAGCAGTTTCGGCCGCACATCATTTTGCTAGATCTCAAGCTGCCGACGATCGACGGTTACACCTTATTAACGCAGATTCGACAGCGAGAAGACTGGCGATCGGTGCCTGTGATTGTGGTGTCGGCTTACGCCTTTCAGCGTGATCAACAGCGTGCTTTAGAATTAGGAGCCAGTCGCTATCTCGTCAAACCGATTCGGCTCTCACAGTTGACTGACGTGATTCGAGAAGAGTTAGAGCCGGGTGAAAGCAGCTAACGGATCAGATGAAGACGTTAGACTAAAAGGGCATTCTGTCCAAAGCTCAGAAATCAACAGCCTCTAAAGCCCTATCGCTGAACACGCAGGGGAGCCTCGCCGTCTTGCCGTTTTTCAGTCACAAAAGTTTCAACAACTCTACTGAGGGTTTTGATCGTGTTGCCCGACTCCAAAATTTGTAGCTCTAATGCCGATAGCAACAGAGTCGCTGTCTGTAGTTGATTCAGCGCTTTTTCTAAACTGTCGCGAGTTTGGCTCTCAAACTCATCAAGATTCATAGGTTTCAGTAGTGATTGTCTAATTTGCTACTTACTAGGATAGACACTACGGAGACTGCGTGAGATCCGTCCCAGTGATCCGTTGATTTAAAATTTAAGATAAAGATAGAAATGTGAAGACGAAGCCTTTAAATCAGGGACATTCTGAGAAACTGAGAATTTAGTGTGGAGCGCTCTTGCAAACGATCGATCCTCTCCAAGATTGTCAACCTGGAACACTTGTGACTTTATCCACCAAAACGATTCCGCTTATTCAAGACCCCGATCGCCTGGAAGCTCGCCTCAAAGAAATTCCACCCGAACCGGGGGTTTATTCCATGCGCGATGCCAGCGATCAGATTCTCTACATTGGCAAATCCAAAAAGCTGCGATCGCGCCTTCGCTCTTATTTCAACGGCCACGACACCCGGCCTCGCATTGCGCTGATGATGCGGCAGGTGGTCGAAATCGAATTCATTGTTACGGACACTGAAGCGGAAGCGCTGGCCCTTGAAGCCAATCTAATTCGCCAGCATCAGCCTCACTTCAACGTGCTGCTCAAGGATGACAAAAAGTATCCCTATCTCTGCATCACCTGGACAGAAGAATATCCGCGCATCTTCATCACTCGCAAACGGCGCATGGGAAAAGAGCGCGATCGTTACTATGGCCCTTATGTAGACTCCAAGGCGCTAAGAAACACCCTGCATTTAGTCAAGCGAATTTTCCCACTCAAGCAGCGTCCTCAACCGTTGTTTAAGGATCGGACTTGCCTAAACTATGACATTGGGCGCTGTCCGGGCGTGTGTCAGTCAATGATTTCTCCCGAAGACTATCGCAAAACCATGCAAAAAGTGGCGATGATTTTTCAGGGGCGGACGGGTGAATTAGAGGAAATGCTCACCGCTCAAATGGAAAAAGCCGCCGAAGCGCTCAACTTTGAACATGCGGCTCGACTGCGCGATCAGATTGCCGGACTCAAAACCCTGGGTGCCGACCAAAAGGTGGCCTTGCCAGACGACACTATTTCACGAGACGCGATCGCTCTGGCTGCCGATGAAGATCATGCCTGTGTACAGCTTTTTCAGATTCGGGCGGGTCGGCTGGTCGGACGGTTGGGCTTCGTCGCTGATGCCAAATCAGGGGAACCTGGAGCCATTTTGCAGCGCGTTTTAGAAGAACACTTTCAAACGGTTGATCCGGTTGAGATTCCCGCTGAGATTATTGTGCAGCATGAATTGCCCGACAGTGAAATGCTGGCCGAGTATCTGAGCCAAGCCAAAGGGCGAAAAGTTTCGATCGTGGCCCCTCAGCGCCAAATGAAAGCCGAACTGCTAGATATGGTCGAGCGCAATGCGGAATATGAACTGGCTCGAACCCAGCGATTTGCCGATCGTACCGCTCAGTCTGTCCTAGATCTGGCAGAGATTTTGGATCTACCAGAGTTGCCGCGCCGCATTGAGGGCTACGATATTTCCCACATTCAGGGGTCAGATGCCGTCGCTTCTCAGGTTGTCTTTGTGGATGGACTGCCCGCCAAACAGCACTATCGCCACTACAAAATCAAGAATCCCAAAGTCACATCGGGTCATTCTGACGACTTTGCCAGCATGGCTGAAGTGTTGGGTCGGCGGTTTCGTAAATATGCAGCAGCCAAAGCGCGAGGAGAAACGCTCGATCGCGAGTCTTCTGTACTCAAAACGCACACCTCATCGTTTGCTGATTTTCCCGATGTGGTGATGATTGACGGAGGCAAAGGGCAACTCTCGGCTGTAGTCGCTGTGCTGCGCGAGATGAATTTGCTCGAAGATGTGAAAGTGGTAAGTCTAGCCAAACAGCGAGAAGAGATTTTCTTGCCGGGTGAGTCTTTGCCGTTGCAGACTGATGCTGACCAGCCCGGAGTACAACTTCTGCGCCGACTCCGAGATGAAGCCCACCGATTTGCTGTGAGCTTTCACCGTCAAAAAAGAACCGAACGCATGAGACGATCGAGCCTGGATGAGATTCCAGGATTGGGGCACCACCGACAGAAACAACTTTTGGCTACCTTCAGGTCGATCGACTACATTCGCGAAGCTTCTCCAACCCAACTGGCGACTGTTCCAGGTGTGGGCCCTCGGTTGGCGCAGCAAATTTACGATTATTTTCACCCGAATGCTCTAGACAGGGGCGAGGAATGATGAAGGCAAATGAAAGGGTAAACCCCCACATTCGGCTTATTCCTCTAAACTTCTAATGCTAGAAAATAAGTGCATTCTTAAGTTAAGTAACGAGAACTTAAGTTGCATTACTTTTCTATCGGATTCTGATAGGAGCCTGATATCTTTTAGAAACTTTCAAAAACATTAAGGTTCTATTATGCAGACTTCAAATAAGCACCTCGGTCAATCGGTGGGAATGGTTGCGTTGTTTGCGCTGACTTGCGTTGGGTTTATCACCCTTATTTCACAATTGAACTAAAAGCGATCGCTATCCCTTAACATTTCACCTTCTGAAGTGTACTTTAGACAACGCCGCGAATGATTCAGACAATTCACAATCCTTAATAATTTTTCTGAGTGTATCGCCCGTTTTCTCATAATAAAAGCAAGCAGGAGTCATTTTTGAGTGGCTTCTGCTTTTTAGCTTTGGTCGCTGTACGATCGCCAACCCTAGACTCGCTGTAACAAACTCAAGCCGTGTGTATCTGTCCCACAACTGTTAAGCAACTGATACTGGGTGCTGAGTTGACGAACCTGCTGCGTTTCGTCGGGGCTGGGTCGCCAGGGTTTGGGATTGTTGTACGCATAGTAAGTTTCTACGCCATCAACGCCGCAGTTCACCGCCGCCGGGATCAACTCTCGGTACGATCGTCGATAGCGAGCCGGATGAGCCAACATTGCCAAACCGCCCGCCTGCTGAATTGCAGAAATCACCCGCGCCGCCTGAGCCGATTCGCCTCTAGGTGCACTGCCTTGTAGGTAAGACGCGATCGCCTCGTGGCTGGGGTCAAAAGCAAACCCCAAAATATGCACCTCAGTCTCTAATAGCTGGGACGTGATCTCGGTGCCAATCCAGAGATGGGGAATGAATCGGTCGATCGCTTCATCGGACTGTTGCCAACCGTCGAGCCACTGCTGGGCTGCTTGATAGCCGCTGACGCGATGGTGATCCGTAATTGCAAACCCCTGGAGCGAAAGGGCGATCGCTTGCTCCATCAATCGCTCAGGTTGCAACTGCCCATCAGAGTGCGTCGTGTGCATGTGGAAGTTGTAGGAATAGGGGCAACTCTCAGCCGTGATCGATGAAAACACCTGTCTGAGTGCCGCCACATCCTGCGCTGCTGGCTTCCCAGATGTAGAAACAGTCGCTAGATTAGCAGCCATAAACGCCTCAATAGTGAAGTGGCTTGTTTAAATATCGTTACTCTCTCTACTGTAATCTACGGATTTAAAAGACTGTCAGATCCCTACAGAAACAGTAAAAACGCGGGGAAAGCATTTCGCATCCGTGCATTTCAAAGAGGATTCACGCGGGTCAACTGGATGCCCCGATCGCCCAAAAGTGGCACATGACAAGGCAAACGAACCCAGGTCGCATGGTAGGTTTGTTTTCCATTCGTGCTGTGAAAGTTTTTTGGATATGCATAATCAATTCTCTCCTTGCTTGACCAGGCCTGGGGGTGAAAGCGACACGATCGCTCCCCTGCAAAGACGCTCTCCTCTCGCCAAAACCGCACTCAAGCTAATCAGCCCTTGCAGAAAAAGCAATGCACCGGGCATCTAATGGGTTTTGATTGAGTTCCTAAGAGCGTTGCGTGGATTGTTTTCGGAATGACTAATCGCGAGGTTGCCCAACAGATAGCGGCAATGCGAGGGCGACTGGCGGAGTTGCGCGATCGCATTCAAGTAGACCCGATTCAGACCGATCTGCAAACACAAATTGTTGGGGAATTGCAGGCGGCTCTGGCAGTGCTAGAAACGGCACAAGAGACCATTACTCACATCGATCCCCTGCCAGCAGAGTCACCCCCGGTTGACCCATCCCCCCTGGCGCAAGGGGAAATTTTGCTGAGAGAAATTCACCACCGTGTCAAAAATAATCTGCAACTGGTGGCAAGTCTTCTGGATTTGCAAATGATGCAGACTGACGATCCGGGAGTGCGAGACTTGCTGCAAAGTAACCAGAGCCGCATTCGTTTGATTGCGCTGCTGCACCAGAGTTTGTCTGAATCGCCCAATCTGACGGAAATCAATTTCTCTGAGTATGTGCGAAGTTTGGCGACGACTATTTTTAGGGTGTATGCCGTTGATCCCGATCGCATTAAGCTACGGCTAGAAGAGTTTGCAGAGGTCTCTGTCCATTCTGACAAGGCAATTCCGGTGGGTCTGATTCTCAATGAGTTGATTTCAAACGCTTTAAAGCATGGGTTCGATCGTACGGTTAGGGGCGAAGTGCGGCTTGATTTGAGGGTTGGTTCAGACGGAGAAGTGACGCTATCAGTCACCAATTCAAGCGAATTTTCTGCTGAAGGATCAGGCTTCGCTGATTTTGACCTCAACTCACCCAACTCCCTTGGTTTACAGCTTGTTCAATCGCTGGTCAGACAGATCAATGGGGTGCTAGAAATCGAGCAAAGCGACCCCTCGCGGGCAACTCAGAGCGACTCCTCGCGGGCAACTCAAAGAGACCGCACCACCTTCACCATTCGGTTTAATAGACAGAATCAAGAACGCCCCTAACCCGCTTTTACTTGGTCAATCCATGTTCTAGGGCAAAGCGTACCAACTCAGTCCGGCTATTGGTGCCCGTTTTGCTAAAAAGCCGACTGACGTATTTTTCAACGTTGCGGACACTGGTTTCAAGCCGCCGCGCAATTTCTTTATTCATCAAACCATCAACTACCAGATCAAGGACGCTTTGCTCGCGTGGCGTAAAGTCCAACTTGACCGGAGAAGGAGTCTGCACGATCGCCCCTCGCTGAGTCAAAATTGCCCGAATTTCTGCGATCTGTCTGGCCATATCCGCTACGTCTGGCATTTCACCTTCGGCACTGTTGGCTTTGAGGGTGGCCCGCTGTTGCAGCAGTCGATTGACGATCGCCACCAATTCATCGGGGTCAAAGGGTTTGGGAAGGTAAGCGTCACAGCCAGCTTCGTAGCCTTGAATGCGATCGCCCGTCATGCCGCGTGCGGTTAGAAAGACCACTGGCAAAGATTTAAACCTGGGGTCATCTCGAAGCTGTTTGAGAAATTGGTAGCCGTCTACCTGGGGCATCATCACATCGGTAATTACCAGATCGGGGAGCTTTTGCTGAACGAGATCCCACCCTTCACGGGCATTGCTGGCAGTATGAACTGTAAAGTCGCTGTCTTCGAGATAAGCTTGCACGGCCTCTCGAAGTCCAGGTTCGTCATCGACTAAGACTAGTTGCCCTGGCATGAATTGCGCTCCCCTTAAACTGTTCTCTCATTTTAGTGATTGTTGGGGACGGGGGAATGGCAAAGACTGGGGGGAGGGGAAAGACTTTAGACTTTAGACTTCAAGCTTTTTGTGTTTAATGTCCAGTGTCTCATCCCTCCTCGCGAAGCGGATTACCCCCAAAGGGGGAACAGATCATCGAAGTTCTCCCTCATCCCTTTCTTACCAGCGTCGGCGATCGCGCTCCAGATCCCAGGTGACTTTTTCCCAGTACCATTGGTTCGATTGTCCGGGGTTTCTCTGTTGGGCTTTGTCAAATAGGCGATGGGCGGCGGCAGTGTCTCCGTTGAGCAGAGAGATTAACTTTCTGGGAGGGGATGAGCGCCGAGACGATCGCGCGTTTCCTGGACGAAATGACTTTGAGTAGAGCAGCCACGCCGCTAAAACCAGCAGCGCAAGAATCAACAACTTAACCAGCATGATAAACGGTTAGGAATGAGGTAGAGGGTCGCGTGAAGTGTGATCTTCGACCAGGCGATCGATTTGATGGGCTTGGGGGGGAAGCTTTGCCTGTTGCTGTCCGGTGGCGCGGGCTTGGGCACAAATCAGTCCGATCGGCGTTCCCAATAGATCGACAAGGGTGGCTTTGCCGACGATCGTTTTGACGGTGGCGATCGGGAGTTCTTTGAGCAGCCAGCGAGTTAGACGGTAGCGGTATTCTTGCAGATTGGGTTCGCGCATCAGGTCTACGCCGTGAAGCTCATGCAGGTAGCGATTTGATTTGCCGTATCTGCGCCATTGGCTTTGCAGGTCTAACAGCGTGGCTCGGTGACGATGACGAACGATCGCAGTTTCGGCAAAGCGTAATTCAAAAGCGGTTTCTTTGAGAATGCGCCAACAGATATCAGCATCGCCGCCTGTGGTCAGATAGGGACGAAACAATCCGACTGTTTCAAAAGCTTGTCGCCGGACTGCAAGATTGGCCGTCTGCCCATAGGGGCAAAACGCATTCGCTAACGTGTGCTTTTGAGAGAGCGTTTCCTGGCGATCGGCGTGTCTTTCTAGCAAACTGTGACCCGGAAGCGCTTTGATTTCTCCAGCGACCAAGCCCACCGCAGGATCGACAAAAGGCTGTACCAGATTGAGTAGCCAATTGGGTTCTGGGCGACAGTCCGCGTCTGTGAAGGCCAAAATTTTGCTCTTGGCAGCCCGGATTCCTGTGTTTCTGGCGGCGTAGGAGCTTTGAATTTGCGTCTCGGTCAGAGCATGAATTGTAGAGACTTGCTGACTTGCGGCTTGCAGTTGCTCAGAGGTGCGATCGTCACTCCCATTGTCAACTAGCAGATATTCCACTCGATCGCAGGAATAGGTTTGGGCAAGCAAGCATTCCAGCAGATCGGGCAAATCCGCTTCACCGTTATAAATCGGCACAACTACCGAAACCTGGGGCAAAAAAGAGGAATCTGGCATAGGGCGATCAAGTCTTGGTCGAGTCTTAAAGGTCGAGTCTTTTTGTAGTGTGACCCGTCTCACCGTCCTACTAACTTATTACACTCAGAGAGACCAAGAATCCTTATGGTCTGATGAGCAAAATAATTATCGGTGTAATGGGAGCCGGAGAACACGCGACTCAGGCAGATTGTGATCGCGCTTACCAATTGGGTCAACGCATTGCTCAAGCAGGCTGGATCGTTCTCACAGGGGGACGAACAGTCGGTGTGATGGATGCAGCCAGCCGAGGCGCAAAAAGTGTTGGAGGACTGACGATCGGCATTCTCCCCTATGTTCAGACTTGTCCATCTCCGGCGGTGGATATCGCGATCGTCACTGATTTGGGAAATGCCCGCAATAACATCAACGTGTTGTCAAGCCGAGTGGTGATCGCCTGTGGAATGGGAGTCGGAACCGTTTCAGAAATTGCGCTGGCGCTCAAGGCCAACAAGCAAATCATTCTTCTGAACGATGATGTGATGAGCCAAAGGTTCTTTACTGACTTAGCGAAAGATCAGGTTTTTGTTGCAAAAGATGTTGACGAAGCGATCGAGCAAATAGGCGCAGTGCTAAAAAATGCTTTGTGACTGGCTATGTCCCGATTTCCTTTAAACGGGATTAAACTTACCATTAAGTTAGCGGAAGCGACTCGATGTTGAGATTGTCCCTAAACCTTACACCCAAAGAAAACTCGTGGTTGACAATAAAGAAGTTGACAATAAAGAAATCGAGAAACAAGACCTTTTAACCCCGATCGGGCGCTATCGAGGCGAATTTACACCCGAACATTTGGCCTTCAACGCCAACCTTCAAGAATTTGCCAGTCGCGTATCGCTGCTCTGTGGGCTAGAAACGGGAGGCAAAATCCCGCCAGAGGACGCTTACAGAGAAATCAAAAACCTGTGGAATCAGCTTAAAGACTCAAAAAAAGCCCTTCTGGATCAACAGCAAGAACGTCCAGAACCGCCCCCAGAGGAGTGAGCTTTTGCGAAGCTAGTGCAGATACTTTTCAACGATCTGTAGGATGCGATCGGCTGCATACCCATCTCCAAACGGACTGGTTGCATTCGCCATGACCTGATAGGCTTGCGGATCGCTCAACAACTTGCTGGCAGCTTCAAAAATCTTGTCAGGATTTGTCCCAATCAGTTTTGCAGTTCCGGCTATGACGGCTTCTGGGCGTTCGGTCGTTTCTCGCAACACCAGCACAGGCTTACCCAAACTTGGCGCTTCTTCCTGGATGCCACCCGAATCGGTGAGCAACAGATAACAGCGCTGCATCGCTCCGACGAGTTGAGTGTAGTCGAGTGGCTCGGTCAAAAATACTCTGGGATGGCTGCCCAAAATCGCCGTCAAAGGGTCTCGTACGGTGGGGTTACGGTGCAACGGCAGCAAGAGAGCCGTGTCATCAAACTGATTCAAGATTTTTAGAAAGCCTTGGGCAATGTCTTGGAGCGGCTGTCCCCAATTTTCGCGGCGATGAACTGTGGCCAAAATTGTGCGATGGTTACCCCACTCTAAGCCAGGAATTTCACAGGTCGGCTGACGATCGGCAACCGCCAAAAGTGCGTCGATCACCGTATTACCCGTTTGATGAATTTCACCCAGAACGCTCGATCGCTGCAAATGTTCGACTGATAAAGCGGTGGGCGCAAAGTGAAGCTGGGTAATCTGAGAAACCAGCCGCCGATTGGCTTCTTCGGGGTACGGATTAAATAATTCTTCGGTACGCAATCCCGCCTCGACATGCCCCACCGGAATTTTTTGATAAAACGCGGCTAAAGCTGCCGCAAACGCGGTCGTCGTGTCGCCCTGGACTAAGACCATTTTGGGCTGAATTTTTTGGAACAGATCTTCCAGTCCGCGCAGCGCCCAGCAGGTGATATCGGTCAGCGTTTGTTTGGGCTGCATAATTGCCAGGTCGTGGTCAGGAGTTAGATCAAACAACTGCATCACCTGATCGACCATTTCTCGATGTTGACCCGTCAAAACCACCTGGGTATCAAACACCGTCGATCGCTTGAAGGCCTGAATCACAGGAGCCATTTTGATCGCTTCAGGACGAGTGCCCACGATGATGCAAACGGGAATGGGAAACTTGAGCATAAGAATTTTGAATCATGGAACAGGGCGGCAGGCGATCGAGAAATTCAACCTTCCCCAGCTTTCTGAAGCTTACCCCAAAGATCCGACAGGTTTTGTGAGTGCAAAAAAGTCTTGCTAATCCTGGATTGCTCAAAAAGTGCGAGCGCGATCAATGCCACGATCGGTTTCATCCTCAAACTCAATTAGCCAATAAAAAACCCAGCCGAAGCTGGGCAGTCAGGACCTGTTAACCGATGACTAATCAGAATTAGAGAAGCAAAACACTCCACACATTCAAAGTACGTTCTCTAAACCTTTTCACATCACAACTCAACCGTTTTCAACGCTAAAACTTGAGGTCGCAGGTGAGCGGGCAAGCCGCATAAACGGATGTATGAAGGGGGTCTTCTTGACCATGAAGCCAACGCAACCATTCGACTTCTTGAGGATGAATTCCTCGACTTGTCAGGTATGCGGCTCCCAACATAATCCCAACTGCGTGAATGACAATCATCCCAACGGTAATCAATAAAACTGCACTAAAAGGCATCAAGGCATGTAAAGTCACCGCCAACAAAGCGCCCACTGAAACCACTAAAACCAATGCTGGAAAACCAATCACGATCATGCAAACAGTGAGCGTAAAAGTCCAGATCAAAAAGCTTTTGATCATCGTTAAGAAATAGAAACTTTTAAAACTTTGACCTTGTGCCAATGCCATGATTCTCTCTCCCAGAGCTAAGGGTTTATTGATAGTTTTGAAAAGGCTTTGTAGCGATCCCCGAAGATCACCGATGTGAAATTTAGTATAAGGAAACCTTCTAGATGAGTGAAGCTTACTTTATGAAAATTCACACGCACAATCGCGACACTCATGATTGATTTATTTAACGTAGCCAGAGTATGAAGGGTATCTTTTGCGTGGTTTAAGCCGTCGATCGGTTGTGGGGCGACCCTTTGAGCTTTTATTAAAAAAATGACCAGAATACTCTATTGATTAAGAAAAATTGCGGCGGCTTCACTATTTAAGAGCAAATTAATAACTCTTAATAAATTGACCAAGCTCTCTCAGAATTACCAACAGGCTACAACCCTTGAGGCTGCAAAATAAATGCAAAAATTATGCTTTACCCAAGCCCTCCTTTCTCTATCTTTGTATAGATGTATGCGTTAAAAATCACTCACTCTGCATTGATCAAGACACATTGATTCATGAAGTGTTTGTCATCTTTAAAAAGAGGCGATCGAAGAGAAGTCCACAGGTATACAACTGCGCTTGGAGCGATTCTTTCATCCCTCATCCCCCATCCCTCATCCCTCATCCCTCCTCCCTCATCCCTTTCTTAGTAGTTATAGGGATTCTTCGGCTCAGGAATTGGTTTTAAGTTGGCTGCCTGAATCGTTAGCTGCCGTCTGCCCTCAAAGGTTTCAGTCACCATTTGCCCTTCGATTTCTAGCCAGCTATCAGGCTTGTAGGCATTACGATCGCCCTTCGTCAACTTCACGGGCAAACTCACGGGATATACATCCGCTGCACAGCAGGTAATCACAAATCGCGTAACTAAAAAATATTGCTCTGGCACATTGGGCGGATAGACGACAAATCCCTGAACTTTTGCTTTTTGCCCTGTGTAGGCATCGGGTTCGGGATACACCTGGAGCGTCCGAATCCAATCAATCAACGTCTTATCTTCGGTACGAGAGGAGGCTGTAAAAGTCTGAGGTTTGACCCGCGTCAGCGTAATGGCATCCGTCACGCCTCGATCGAGGGCCGTCTGACTGGCAAAAGCTCGCGGGGTAATGAGTAAACCTGCGATCGCCATTCCCAACAGCAATAGACTACTCCACCCCGGCGGAAACAGGCTCAGATGTTGCACAGGCGGCCCTTGACGCTCACGCCGACTGGTCAACAGCACCACCGCTTTAAGACCACTAATCACCAGGAGACAAAACCCAGCCCCCACCGTCAGCCACATATAGCTCGGGTGGATTAACAAATAAAGCCGCTCTGAAAGCCAGTATTTGAGCAACAGACCACCCCAGGCGGCGATCGCCAACACATCCAACCAGGGCAAAAAGCGGGAGAAGTTGCGGGACATAGGGGAGGGATGAGGGATGAGGGTTTGGAATTCTGGATTTAGTAGTCTGGACTGATTCTGAACGCCAACTTCTGACTGCTCAACTTACGTATAGGTTGAGAAAGAGGGTAAGAGCCAGGGTGAGTTGGGCGGCCAGGGCAAAGAGGTAGAAGATGGCTCTCGGTTTGAAGATGGACAACATTAAACCGATGCCTTTGAGGTCGATCATCGGGCCAAACACCAAAAAGGCGACGAGCGAACCGCTGGTAAACGTGGAGGCAAACGAAAGGGCAAAGAAGGCATCGACCGTTGAGCAAATAGAGACGACCGCCGCCAAAAGCATCATGGCCAAAATGGAGGTGATAGGGCCTTGACCCAGACTCAGAATGACTTCACGCGGGGCAAAAACCTGGAGTAGGGCAGCGATCGCACTTCCTAAGACCAGCACACCCGCCAGTTCGCGCATTTCTTGAATCGTGTTTTCGAGCAGCAGTCTGAGTCGATATTGAGTGGGCTTCATGCCGACCATGGCCGCTTGTAGCTCGGCTGGGTCAGTGATCAGAGGTTTGGCCGATTGTCCCAAAAAATAGGTTCCTGACTGAAGCAAAGAAGGTTGATTGGTACTCAAAATTGAGAGTTCCGGTACGTCTCGCTTGCGTCGGACAGCGATCGCCGTGGCTACACTGGGCTGCAATAAGGGACGCAGATCTTTTTGAAAGCTAAAAATATAGGCAATTACAGTTGCAATCAGCAAAGAAAATCCGATGCGGAAAAATACAATTTCTGGCTGATCACGAAAGGCTGTCCATGTCGCCCAAAAAACGATCGGGTTAATGGTCGGAGCCGCAAGCAGGAAACCGATCGCCACCGAAACTGGAGCACCCTGCATCAACAATCGCCGCGCCACAGGCACATTGCCACACTCGCACACGGGAAACAAAAAACCGATACAGCTTCCGACAAACGCGCCCAGCAGAGCATTCTTCGGTAAAATTGCCAGCAATCGTCGCTCATCCACAAAAAATTGCAGCAAGCCAGAAAACAATACCCCCAGCAACAAAAAGGGGATTGCCTCGACCAACAAGCTCAGAAAAAGGGTGAATGCACTATTGAGTTGAGTCATTCAGCGAATCGCTTCAGGGTGAGGGCTGCTATTCTAACCAAGAACAGCGAGGAACTGTTGGGGATTTTAGCAGGGATGAGGCAGGAGGGAGGAGGGAGGAAGGGTAATTCTCCAATTAATCTTGAAATTTCAGAACGTCGCTATCAAAAGGCTACAGACGAGCGAAACCGGGTGAATGACTCGACGACTTGCCACTGCTTCCTTTTCATCCCTCCTCGCGAAGCGGAACAAAGGTTTCCTTCATCCCTCACCCCTCCCTTTTCGCCCCAATTCTGAGAAAACACGGATCGAATGAGAGAAATCGGTTAAAGATTTGTAAACTGTATAGCAAGCGTTTAGCGTGCCCCATTTTCTGAGGAGTCCTATGAAGCAACTGATGACGATTGAGCGCTTCTGCCTGGTTGGTCACACTTTGGCATTGGCGTTTGGGTTGGCAGGCCTATTGCTGGTGTTGCCCAATGCTGATTTTATTCAAGCCCTGCCGCCTTTTGGTCAAACGGCCTTTGGCTGGAGTATGGCAAACGGAGGGGTGGCTTACATTCTGCTGGGTGCTGTGACGATCGCCCTCTACGCCTACCGAGTTTTGGGTCTGCGACACTGGCTAACTTTTATGCTGCCGTCGATCTTTTTGTCTCTGGGTAGCGAACTATTGGGAACCAGCACGGGCTTTCCGTTTGGTGAGTATGGCTATCTGAGCGGATTGGGCTACAAGATTGCGGGTCTGGTGCCGTTTACGATTCCGCTGTCCTGGTTTTATGTGGGGCTGGCTTGTTATGTGTTGGCAAGAGCAGGGTTAGAAAGCCTGAAACTTCCGGTTTGGGCGCGACTGGTGGGAGCGATCGCCCTTGGTTCTGTCTTACTAACGGCATGGGACTTTGTGCTTGACCCCGCGATGAGCCAAACTCCCTATCCTTTCTGGGAATTTAAACAGTTAGGTGCGTTTTTTGGAATGCCTTACCGCAACTTGTCGGGCTGGTTTGGGACGGGCGTAGTCTTTATGTCGGTTGCGTCTCTGTTTTGGGGCAAAGCGCCGCTGAACTTGAGCCGAAGTCAACTCACCGTCCCGTTGGCGGTTTATCTGATCAACTTTGCGTTTGGGGCGATCATTACCGTCGCTGAGTTAGATTCTCGATTTTGGATTCCGACGGCTTTGAGTGTGTTGTTGGGTGTGGTGCCTGCGATCGTTCTCTGGTGGATTGCCAAACCGATTTCGACCGCCACTCAGCTAGAAAATGCCCTACAATCCTCTTTGCAAAAACAAGATACGCCTGTGGTTTCGGTGATTTCTCAGAAGTAATTCTCAGAAATAATTCTCAGAAATAATGCTCAGAAATGAGTGCCACAAATTGCTTCATCACTTACATGCGAGGGTCGGGGGTTGACGATAGTAACGGAATTTGGGGTGTTTTGTCTGGGAGTGGTCAGTTTCAATGAGACGTATGCAACTCAGGACGCTGGATTTTTGGCGCTGCTGGTGATTCAGCTTCCCGCAGTGGCCATTTTGCTTTCCCGATTGCTCAAGGGGCCCACTCGTCACCCGCCTCTAGAACCACGATCGCCTGCCCCAGATTCAGTCGGTCTGGTCAGTGTCGTCGTGCCCACGCTCAACGAAGCCAACCGCATTGCGCCCTGTCTAGATGGATTAAGTCGGCAAAGCTACGAAGTGCGAGAAATTATCGTCGTCGATAGTCATTCCACAGATGGCACGCCCGATTTGGTGAAAGCGGCCCAAAAAGCTGACCCACGGTTTCGCTTAATCAACGATGATCCGCTGCCGTCTGATTGGGTGGGTCGCCCGTGGGCGCTGCATTCTGGATTTTTGGCAAGTCGCGATCGCAGCGAATGGATTTTGGGCATCGACGCAGACACACAGCCTCACCCTGGGTTGGTCGCCAGCCTGATCGAGACAGCCTACTCCGAAAATTACGATCTGATTTCTCTGTCACCTCAGTTTGTCTTAAAGTATCCCGGTGAGCTTTGGCTACAACCCGCCCTATTGATGACCTTGGTGTATCGGTTTGGGCCAGCCGGAGAAAAAGGCAACGCTCCAGAGCGCATTATGGCGAATGGGCAATGTTTCTTTTGTCGGCGATCGCTGCTCGTTCAGTTAGATGGCTACACCAGTGCTCGAAATTCTTTTTGTGATGATGTCACCCTGGCCCGATTTGCCGCCGCCAGCGGAGCTAGAGTCGGATTTTTGGATGGCGCAAGAGTGCTGAGAGTGCGAATGTATGAAGGCGCGTTAGAAACCTGGAATGAATGGGGACGATCGCTCGATCTCAAGGATGCGGCTTCGCCGGGTCAAGTGTGGGGCGATCTGTGGCTGTTGACGGCCGTTCAAGGCTTGCCCCTACCGATGTTGATATTGTCCGCCCTATTAGTGGGTAGCGGCAACACCACAATTCCTGCGCTGACAGCCCTCGGACTAAACGGCTTTTTAGTCGCCACTCGGATTGCGTTGAATTGGGCGATCGCTCCCTCCTACGATCGTACTCAAGCCCAATCTGCCTGGTTGTTTTGGCTGTCACCGCTGGCTGATCCGATCGCCGTGTTGCGAATCTTCCTCTCCTCAACTCGCACCCCTACCCAATGGCGAGGCAGAAGCTACCCAAAAGATCAAAACTGAGTGCAAGAACATGGGCGAATTTCAAACCCTCTCCTCACGCCTCACCCCTTACTCCTCACTTCTTCCCAATTGTTTCGGTTTGTTTCAACCCAAGCCCTTGAGAGTCGAAGCTTTTCCACTCCATAGTAAAGTGATGACAATTGGCTGTATGAGTTGAAGTTTGATCATAAAAGGAAAAAATACTCATGGTTCAGCGTGGTTCTAAAGTTCGTATCCTTCGCAAAGAATCCTACTGGTTTCAAGATGTCGGCACCGTTGCGTCGATCGACCAAAGTGGCATCAAATACGATGTTATCGTTCGGTTTGACAAGGTGAGCTACTCCGGGGTTAACACCAACAACTTCGCCAAGAGCGAGCTTGTAGAGGTTGCACCACCCAGTAAGAAGCCCTCTGCAACAATGCCCGGTGGCAAGCAAACCCCGATCGATGCGGCAACTCGTCAAACTGGAAGCGGGGTCGCAGCCAAACAAAGCTCAACCTCAGAAACCCCCAGCGGCAGCCCCAAAGTACAGGGCGATGCTAACCAGGGAACGGAAGCTCGGTAACTCACTCCGACAATTCAATCTCAAGGCCTTAGACGGAATGAGTCAAAATGAAGAGAGGATGAACCCAGCCGTTCATTTTCAATCCTTCGTTTTTCATTCCTGTCTAGGGTCTATTTTTGTGCCAGAACTTCCTGAAGTTGAAACGGTTCGCATTGGCTTAAATCAGGTAACGCTGAACCAGCAGATTCAAGGGGGCGAGGTGTTGCTTGATCGCACGGTCGCTCATCCCCATTCCAGCGTCGAGTTTTTGACAGGACTGCAAGGGATGGCGATCGCTCAGTGGCACCGTTACGGAAAATATTTGCTGGCAGAACTCACGCCTGAAAATGCTTCAGATTCGTCTTGGTTGGGCGTTCATTTGCGAATGACGGGGCAGCTTCTCTGGGTCAGTCAAGACGAACCGTTGCATAAACACACGAGAGTCCGGCTGTTTTTTCCCAACGAGCGAGAACTGCGATTTGTGGATCAGCGAACCTTTGGGCAAATGTGGTGGGTGCCGATCGCGCATGACCCTAAAACGATCATCACGGGACTGCAACGCCTGGGAGCCGAACCCTTTTCAACAGAGTTCTCAGACGACTATTTTGCAGGAAAATTGAAGAATCGACAGCGATCGATCAAGACAGCCCTCCTCGATCAAGCGTTGGTTGCAGGAGTCGGCAATATTTATGCAGATGAAGCCCTTTTCCTGAGCGGCATTCACCCCAAAACGCTGTGCGCTGATTTACAGGAAAGTCAGATTAAACGGTTGCGATCGAAGGTCATTCAAGTTTTGCAAGACAGCATCGCTGCGAGAGGCACCACGTTTAGCGATTTTCGGGATGTGTCGGGTGTGAATGGCAACTATGGTGGCATGGCGTGGGTTTACGGTCGCGATGGAGAAGCCTGTAAGACTTGCGAGACGACGATCAAACGGATGAAACTGGCGGGACGATCGTCCCATTTTTGCCCCCAGTGTCAGCTTTAAGTGTCAGATTTAGAGGAAAATTCCTATGATTCAACTCGCGAATCCTCTGACTTTTGAAGAGTTTTTAGCGCAGTATCCAGACGATGGCGGCATTTATGAGTTGATCAATGGAGAAATGGTTGAGGTGAATCCAACTGGCAGCCATGAAGAAGTCATTGCATTTGGGGTAGCTGAGTTAAATTTTGAGATTCGTCGTCAGCAGTTGCCTTATTTTTTGCCGAGAACTTGTACCGTCAAACCCAACACGTCTCGCAATGCTTACAAACCGGATTTAGTGGTACTCGGTCGACAATCTCTATCCACCGAGCCGTTATGGGAGAAAGCTTCAACCATTATCCGGGGAGAATCTGCGCCTCTGGTGATCGAAGTGGTCAGCACCAATTGGCAAGATGACTATCTGATCAAGTTAGCCGAGTACGAGAAGTTTGGAATCGCTGAGTATTGGATTGTAGACTTCAAAGCGTTAGGAGCCGTCCGTTATATTGGTTCTCCCAAAACTCCGACGATTTCTATCTATCAGTTAATGGATGGTGAGTATCAGGTTCAGCAATTTCGAGGGGACGACCCTTGCGGTATCTGCGAAGCAGCGCGAATCCTTTCGACAACCTTCCCAAATCTTCAGCTAACGGCTGACCAAATTTTTAAAGCTGGAGTGTGAAAGCACGTTTTCTACTTTATTTTCTACTTTAAAAGCCACTCGCTCATGGGTTCGGTGGATTTAACTAAGTGCATTCCTGCCTCGGCAAATTGATCAAAGGCTTGGTCTGCCTGATCGCTAAAGTCAATCACTTCCGGCACCACCACCGGAGACGTGCAATCTTCTAGCAGGTAAACTTTTTTAGCCAAACTTGGATCGATGGCTTGAATCTCGGTCAATAGATCAGCGATCGTCCAGGCGACACAGTGACTTTTGGCTTGACCCGCAATGATGACGGCATCAAAGTTGAGCAGTTTTTGGATCAGACGGCTGTTTTTTTGAGCGATCGCCACACCATCTACGCCATTCATGACTTCGGGACGCAAGACAGAATAATTCTCAGTCAGTGAGTTGTCGCCCTTGATTTCAAAATTTGTCTGACTGCCTCGCGCAATGCAGTGAAAAAACATCGCCTCTTCGACGGCGGACACCAGCGCGTGACCAATTCCGCCCAGCATCGAATGATACGCCCAAACTGTTAGGGGATATTTGCCATTGTCGGTTAGCTGCTGCGTGTAATGGAGCGCATGACTTTGCAGCGATTCGTAATTTCCCAGGCTATAAGCGACGGCTGGATTGACCTTCCATGCGCCCGTTTTTACATCGTCTAGCGTGATCATCGTCGCTGTCGGGATGGGATGTTCGCCCGCTGGATTGATCCAAAAAATCGGATGGAAGATTTGCATCGCTCTGTGAGTGTCCATCGTCGGCGCGATTTCGGTAATCTGACCTAGGTTGCGGTAGATGAATTCACAAAGTCTGTGATTGTCGTCGATCGCCCCTCTCCCCGATCGTCCGCCTACAAATAGCTCAAACTCTGGGATACAGAAGGTGTTTTGCACATCGATCGCCAGTAGACACACCCGAAATCGATCGTCAGCCGCCGGACGAATGCCGTTTTGTTTTGCCCAAACTTCTGCGTCGATCGCTCGCTGTTGATAAGGCACCCGCCAGACATCGCCGACTTTGGCGCGATCGAAATGGCCCGGAATCGGCAATTGTTGAATCACTTGAGGACTCATGGTTTCAACTCTTAGTTCTAATTTTTAGACTGGTCTTTGATACGATTCTCATCTTCAGGGTCGCCCTCAAAGCGAGTAATGTCATCTTCTCCAAGATACTCACCGTTTTGAATCTCGATCAGCACCAAGGGAATCACACCCGGATTCTCCACCCGATGCGCCGTACAAGCCGGGACGTAAGTCGATTGCTTTTGGATCAAAATTTTCTCATCTCCATCACAAATCACTTTTGCCGTCCCCGAAACGACGACCCAATGTTCGCTGCGGTGGTAGTGCATTTGCGTGGTGATGTGATGTCCGGGCTTGAGTTCGATGCGATTGATGCGATAGCGCTTGGCTTCTTCTAACAGGGTGACGGTGCCCCAAAATCGAGTGCGCGTATTTTCAGAATGACTGGGCGGCTGCACCGCGATCGATATCGTTTCCTGACTCATTAGACGTTGCTCTCAGAAACTCTACTTCCATGATGCAGGATGAGATGTGGGTTGTCTCAAAATTTAAGAATGATGCCCTGGTTGACTGATAACTCTTTCGTGGTTGGTAGAGCTTTGCATCGTGTGAATCCACTTCAAACCGGAAAATTTCAGGTTTGAAATAGAACCATTGCGGTTTGAAATATAGCAATTCTAAAGGAGTCATGAACAGATTTTTGTCGCTCCGTTCCAGTCCGCCTCGCCCCCTAAATCCCCCAGTCTGGGGGACTTTGAAACTTCAAACAGGACGCTAAAAATCGAAGTAAATGTATCTTGACCCTCCTTCGGGAGCCAGCAGCCACACCGCAAACAAACAGAGCGGAATCAGAAACAGCTTGATATGCCAGGTGAGTTGTAGTTTGAGATTGCGTTGCAGCAGATAGGCAACTCCCATACAAAAGCCGATCGCACACAGCGCCCCAAAAATCTGAGGAGGATACAGCCCGATCGCTTCTCCATAAACTTTCTGAGCAAACTGAATATCTGCCGTCTGTCCCCACAGCTTTTGAACGACAAAAAGAGAATCCTTAAGATTGGGCAAGCGAAAGAAGATCCAGGCGGCAAACACCATCAGTTGAGTTAACAACCAGGCGACGAGAACCCCAGGAATGCTTTGCCAAAATTTCTGAACCGAGGGCGATCGCTGTGCCCAAAGATCCGTCAATCGATGAACGGCCAGCGCCAGACCGTGAAGTCCTCCCCATAGCACAAACCCCCAAGCAGCCCCATGCCAAATACCCGCAATCAACATGACAATCACCAAATTGCCACAAGTGCGAACCAACCCCTGACGCGACCCACCCAACGGAAAGTAAAGGTAATTTCGCAACCAGTCGCCCAGCGTGATGTGCCAGCGTCGCCAAAAATCAGCAATACTCGTACTGAAATAGGGAAAGTCAAAATTCTGCGGCAAATTGATGCCCAACAGCAACGCACTGCCCCGCGCCACATCTACGTAGCCGCTAAAGTCGAGATAAAGCTGCAACCCATAAGCAAAAATAGTCAGCCACAAATCTCCGCTTCCAGCCCGCTGCACATTGTCAAAACTCAGCCGGACAAAAATATCCAAGCGATCGGCTACCAGTCCCTTTTTGATCGCACCACAGGCAATCAGCCACAGCCCTTCCGCAATCTGGTCAACTCGCGGAAATTTCAACGATCGCACCTGCTCGGCAAACGGATGATAGCGAACGATCGGGCCCGAAATCAGCTTGGCAAAAAACAGCTTGTACGCCGAAAAATCCAAAAATTCCTGGGTGGCGGGTGCGCCTCGATAGACATCCACCAGATAAGCAATACACTCAAAGCAAAAGAAACTCAGCCCCAACGGTGCGATCAGATGTTGGTCTGTCCAGTTGGCACCTTGTTGAGCAAACAGCTTCGCTGCGGGAAACCCGCTTGACCAGCCCAAAAGACCGCCGATCGACGACAAAATAAACGGCACATACTTAAAGCTGACTAACAGCAGCACATTCATCACCACCCCAAACCAGAGCAGCTTGAGGCGACGACGATTCCAATCTTGTTGAGCAAACTGCCAATCTTCGATACGCCAATCCGGAGGGGCCCCGATCGCCCGCCCCAAAATAAAATTGCTATAGGTCGCCGCCAATAAAAGAGGAATATATTGAGCTTGCAGCGAGGCGTAGAAAATCAGACTGGTGAGAAAAAGCAGCCACGATCGCAACCACTGCTGTTGCACAGACCAATAAATGCCAATGACGCAGAGCAAAAATAAGCCATAGAGCGGAGAAAGAAAGGTCATGGTCTCCAGGGAACAAAAGGTGTCCTAGCGGCATAGTTTACTGGCAAATCTACAACCTGAACCGTTTTTGATCAGGAGACGAGACAATGCTCAACCCGTTCAATCCCAAAACCGCCTGAAACGAGGGTCGATGTCCTGAAAGATGCGATCGACCCAAGCAACCGCATTCACAGATTCAAAAGGCTCTCTATATTTCTCAACGCTAAGAAACGCTAAACCGGAATTGATCCAAAATCCCATTTCTTCCACAGCCCTGAATTAACCCCAACTCAATGAATCTCCCCGCAACTAAAATTCTTGTCTCAAAGTCCTCCGAAATTGAAAGGTTGGAGGCAAAGCACTATACCCAAGCGAAAAAATTCATCGAACCTATGCTCAAAAGATCTGATAAAGTGCTTGCGATCGCGTTTGCAACCGCCATTTTGATCCAGTAAGGAGCTTCAGACTTGAGGCGAAACTCCTATACCTTGTCAGATCAATGGACACTCTATCAACCGTCCTAGAGAATGGCTCAAAGCGAGAAAATTTGATGACAATACAACCAAGCGTTTAACTGTCCCTATGCCCATAACCTCAATTCAGGTCGTGGGCAGTTTTATTTTAAAAAAGCGTTCAAGAAATCAACGCTAAACCTGTGGAAAAGCATCCGAAAGCCCGCTGACTGCATGAATTCGTGACGCTGCTGCCAGACAGCTACCACAGCCACAACTGCTTCGATAGGCGGCCCGTGTCCCACTGCTAGCGATCGCCGTCTGAATAGGAGCGGCCGCCGCTGTCCCCGGAAGCGTATAAGCCTGAGCCGCCCCCATATTGATGTTCCAGCCCAGGTCGCGTAAAGCTGCCAGTGTCAGCTTACTGGTCGGAGTCGTCACTCCAGGGGTTTCTGCAAAGGGGGTCATCAGTTCTGCATCAAAGCGGCTCTCGTCCCAATGGGCAAAAACCTGTGGCTCGATCGGAACGGCCACCTGTCCAGTCGTCCCCAACAACTCTCCATAAGCCCAACCTGCATATGAGTTGGCGCTGTAGGTTGAAGTGGCTCGATTGACGAGATTTTTGCCGATCGAAAAGATCGTGCCATTTGAGTTCCTGAATCTCGCAGGTTCCCACAGCGTGCCCAAGCCCAAAATGTGAGCAAACTCGTGGATCATGATTTCTCGCAGGTAGCCAGGATTAGCATCAAACTCAGCCAACCGTCGCAGGTTGATCGTGCTGCTTCCACCACTGATGACGAGATTGGGGCCGTCTAGGTCAAAGTCAGGCCCCGAAAGTGCCAGCGTGCCCGTGTCCGGCGTTCCGTTTGAGTTGGTGAGGCTCTCCCCGCGAATCAAGATCTTTAGCGGGCCAGAACGAGTAATCGCACTGCGAGAGGTAATAATGCCTTCCCAATAAGCAGCAGCCGAGGTGATTGCGTCTTTGGTAGCTTGGGTTATCCCACTCAGACTTTGCCCAAAACTGATTTCAAATTCAAACGCTTGGGGGTCTGATAGAGCGGCGGCGAAGCTTGTCCCCAAGGCGTAACTGGCAGTCTGTCCGCCGTAGCTCATCACCTGCACAAAATAGTCACCTGTGGATAGAAAGCGCCGGATCGATTCGCTGATGGTGCCCCGCTCCCATTGCCACGCGAGAATTTCATCGGAGTCGATCGCGCCATTCTGATTTTTATCTTGAATCAGCCGCACATCAGCATCCCCCGTTAGCCCAGTCAAATTGGCGCTAAAGACACCCGATTGCGACACGTTAAAGCGATAGAAATCACTGAGGTTGCTGCCGTCAACGCGATCGCTCGACGAAAAGCTGGCAGAAGGTTGTCTTTGGGCGATCGCCCTCATATCGATACTTTGAGCAGCGACGAGGTTGGCCGCAATTGCAACAGTCGGGGTCACCCTAGGAGCCACAGTGCCCTTGAGAAAGCCAACGAGTTGCAGCTTAGGATCGGCTTTGGGTAAGGTGACAGCATCCGCGATCGAAGTACCGTTCATCAACCAAATTGTGTTGTCACCTGTGACCGTATTGCGCCAGACAAGATCGCTCTGACCATCACGATTGAGATCACTTGCCCCAGCGACTTCCCAGTTGAGGTCAGGGGCAACGGGCGGCAGGAGGGGTCGATCTGTAGTCGTATTGCCATTCATCACCCACCAGCGATTTTCGCCCGTCGCCGAGTCTCGCCACAGCAGGTCAAGCTGCCCATCCTGGTTGTAATCACTCACCCCGACGATCGTCTTGGACAGAGCTTTTTCGATCGGCACAGATCCTACCCTGGCGATCGTTGTGCCGTTCATCACCCACCACAGATTGTCACCCGTTGCAGCATTGCGCCAGAGAATGTCGTCTTGCCCGTCGCGGTTGTAGTCTCCAGTACCGACCACGTTCCAGTTAAGGTCAGTCACCGTCATTAAATAGGCCACAGACTGAACGCGATCGCCCTTCATCACCCACCAGGCGTTTTGTCCAGTGGCTCGGTTGCGCCAGAGAATGTCGTCTTGCCCGTCGCGGTTGTAGTCTCCTATGCCGACTGGGTTCCAGTTAAGGTCGGTAAGCGGCGCGAGGGGGATGAGGCGGCGATCGCCCACTTTCGTGGTTCCATCCATCACCCAGGTTGTCGTCGCTGCTGTGCTCGTGTTGTACCAAAAAAGCTCTGGAGTGGAGGCAGTTTGCACGGCGGCAATTGACGTTTTGCCCGAAGCGGAGGAGCGATATCCTTGCCCGTTATTCGGCTTGGGGTCGAGGGGAGATCGAGTGTTATTAAGCTTGGGGCTGATGGTCAGCAAAGGATCAGTAGACCCATTAATTTCTCTCATGACGATCGCCTCCGACGCACGAAACTGTCGCCTCTAAACCACTGAAGCGGCTCATTATTTTCTTGTATAAAAAAGTACGACATCGCTCCGACTTACCACGAACACAGAGAGCTATGCAGCAGCGATGAGACCTGAATGAAATCCTCAGCGTTCAAGTCTTCACGGGAGTCTACTGTGTGTTTTGCTAAGTTCGGTAGATGCTTGAAGTAGGCTGTCCAACGGTAGAGGACTTTATAAGACTTACTGTTGCTCACATATTCTACAAAGTAAATTGAGCAAAATTTGTCACACTTTAGTGAAGTTCTGATTAAGAAGCCGTAATTTCACGGACAAGAGAGGAACGTGTTTTAAAGCAATCGCCAGATGAAGGGGTATCGATAAGGTCTGTTAGGTGTACTCGCGACATCGACGATCGCAATAATAGGCATGACAAAACTAGCAACTGCCAGCAAAACCAGCAAAGGAATCCCAATCAACACAAAAATCAGCAGAGAGAAAAGAATGCCGTAGATATACAAATTAATGTGAAAGTTGATTGCTTCTTTAGCGTTTTCTTTGACAACTGGGTCTTCTGAAACCAAGAGAATCGCTATGGGAATCCCGATCGCCACAATCAGCGAGCTAAAGAAAATTGAACCGTGACAGACGGCTGATAACAGCTTTCGTTGAGCAACGTCTTCCATGATCTTAACCTTCCGCTTTCTATCGAAGGGACTTATCAAAAGAGTCAACACTGCGCGATCGACGGTTTCCCGATCAGAATTATCGCCCTTAACAAACCTTTCCTCGCTATCTTTAAAGAGGTATCGTAAGACCAATTCACTTCTTAAGACTCTAGACACTGGACTTTAATCGAATGTCTAAGGCCTAAAGTTTGAGACTTGTAGCGCCAGCCGCGAATTGGTATCACTTGTTGGTATCCCTTGATCGTTTCTTGAATCTATCTCTCCCCATCTAAGCATGTCCACTGAACTCCAGGCTGAATTGCAGCAAGCAGTCGATCGGCGGCGCAACTTTGCCATCATTTCTCACCCTGACGCAGGAAAAACCACGCTCACCGAAAAACTGCTGCTCTATGGAGGCGCAATTCATGAAGCAGGCGCGGTAAAAGCTCGTCGGGCCCAGCGTCACGCAACTTCTGACTGGATGGAAATGGAGCAGCAGCGCGGTATCTCAATTACGTCAACCGTGCTGCAATTTGAGTATTTAAACTGTCAAATTAATCTGCTCGACACCCCAGGTCACCAAGATTTTAGTGAAGACACCTATCGGACGCTGGCGGCCGCTGACAATGCTGTCATGCTAATCGACGCGGCCAAAGGATTGGAGCCTCAAACCCGTAAATTATTTGAGGTGTGTAAGCTGCGATCGCTGCCCATTTTTACGTTTGTCAACAAGCTCGATCGTCCCAGTCGCACACCGCTGGAACTGATGGATGAAATCGAGCAAGAATTGGGCTTGCAGACTTATGCGGTCAACTATCCGATCGGCACAGGTGACCAGTTTAGAGGTGTCTACGATCGGCGTGAGAAAAAAGTTCACTTATTTGAGCGCAGCGTTCACGGCAGTCGAGAAGCGATCGACACCACCATCGATCTCAACGACCCGCGAATCGAACAACTGGTTGATAAAGAGGTCTATTACCAGTTCAAAGACGAATTAGAAATGGTCGAAGGGGTCGGCCCCGAACTCGATCTTGAAGCGGTGCATTGCGGTCAGATGACTCCGGTCTTTTTTGGCAGCGCCATGACCAACTTTGGAGTCGAACCCTTTCTCAATGCCTTTTTGGACTACGCCCTCAAACCCGGCGGACACACCAGCACTCAGGGCGAAATTGACCCGACCTATCCAGAGTTTTCGGGATTTGTGTTCAAGCTGCAAGCCAATATGGATCCAAGACACCGCGATCGTGTGGCGTTTGTGCGAGTTTGCTCTGGCAGATTTGAAAAAGATATGACCGTCAGCCATGCGCGCACCGGAAAAACAGTTCGGTTGTCGCGTCCTCAAAAGCTGTTTGCTCAAGATCGAGAAGTCATTGAGGAAGCTTATCCGGGCGATGTGATCGGGTTAAATAATCCAGGCGTGTTTGCGATCGGTGACACCATTTACAACGGTCAAAAGCTCGAATACGAAGGCATTCCCTGTTTCTCTCCTGAGATTTTTGCCTACTTGAGAAACCCCAACCCGTCTAAGTTCAAGCAATTTCGCAAAGGCGTTTCTGAATTGAGAGAAGAAGGCGCAGTCCAGATCATGTATTCTGCCGACGATGCCAAGCGCGATCCGATCCTGGCGGCGGTGGGTCAACTGCAATTTGAGGTCGTGCAATTTCGCTTGCAAAACGAGTATGGAGTCGAAACCCAGGTCGAATTTTTGCCCTACACCGTAGCCCGCTGGGTGGATGGCGGCTGGGAGTCCTTGCAAAAAGTGGGACGAATCTTTAACACGCTGACTGTCAAAGACAGTTGGGAACGCCCCGTACTGCTGTTTCGCAACGAATGGAACTGTCAACAACTCCAGGCAGACCATCCAGAATTAAAGTTGAGCGCGATCGCCCCTGTGGTGTCGGGTAAGGAGCCAATGGCGCTTTAGGAGGGATGAGGGATGAGGGATGAGGGATGAGGGATGAGGGATGAAAAAAGATCTGAACTTGAGCGAAAATAGGTGACGAGTTTTGGGTGGATTGTAGGAAAGAGGCTTTAGGGTGAGTTGATCGATCGCTGTCCACTTTTCCCAACCGAAGACATACAATTCACTTCATCCCTCATCCTTCATCCCTCATCCCTTCTTCTTTCTTCCTGAAATCGCTGTGAATCTACCAAAACGTTATGACTTCCTCCAATTCGGCTGATGCCAACCAAGTTTTACAAGCAGGTTTGTCATCCGTGAAGCAGGGCAACTATCCAGAAGCAATCAGGCTTTTGGAGCGGTTTTTAGCTGCCCAGGCGGGTGCGCTCGATCGTCCCGATGCAACTAAGGCTCAGATGGGATTGGTGATGGCCTATGCACGAAGCGGTCGAGCCAAAAAAGCAGCTATCCTTTGCCGAGAATTGAACCGTAGCGAAAATGTCAAGGTGCGAGCTTGGGCGACTCAAGCGCTGGGCGAAATTTGGGAAGCAGGCAAGCAAGGCAGCGCATTAGAGGAACCGGACTCAACTGGGTTTGTCCCATTTCAAGAAGCGGCTCAGATTAGAGCGGAGCGACCCCTTGCGGGTAACTCGGAGAGATCGGTCTTTGTCCCCATTGCCCCGGTCGCCTCTCAAGAATTCTCTGGCAGCGAAGACCCTACGCAACCGCTTGATCGCCCGATCGCCCCAATTCCTCAACCCCCAACTTCTGAACCCCCAACTTCTGAACCTCAATCCCCCGCTCGTCTCCAACGTTGGCAACCGCTCAAAAAATTACACCCGGCTCGACTGCAATGGGCACAACTGGGCACCGCGATCGCACTTTTTGGTCTGGTCAGTGGATTGTATGGAGCGATCGCCACGATTCCGGTTTATTGGACACGATTTATCACCAGCGTTCTCAAATGGAGCGCCCCCATTCAGTCGGTCGAAATTCCCTTTTTCACGATTCTTCTGGGACTAATTATTCTTTTTGTCCTGTCGCCCTGGCTATTAGACGGATTGCTCAAAGGACTGTATGGCATGAAACCGCTGTCTACGGCGACGTTAGGACAGTACAGCCCAGAGTCCCATCGATTGATTCAGCGCGTCTGCCAACAGCAAAAACTGCCGCTGCCTCAGTTGAGCCTTTTGCCGACCGATATTCCGCTCTCTTTTAGCTACGGGTGTCACCCAAAAGTTGCGCGAGTGGTGGTTAGTCAAGGCTTGCTCGACCATCTGACCGATGATGAAATCGCGACTCTCTATGCCAGCGAACTGGCGCACATTCTTCACTGGGATTTTTGTCTGCTGTCCTGGGTCACGCTCGTCCTGCAATTTCCTTACACCTTATACTGGCAAACCGCAAGAGCCGGAAGCTGGTTAAAAGCAAGAAGCAACCTGAGACGGCGAGAAAATCGGCTAATTGCCATTCTGTTAGAGATCGGTGGAAACCTTTGTGCGATCGTCGCTTCTCTCAGCTACGGACTCTATTGGCTGCTGCGCTGGTCGGGATTGTGGCTCTCAAGGCAACGTTTGGAATACAGCGATCGGACTGCCTGTAATCTGACGGGCAACCCCAACGCATTGACTCGCGCTTTATTAAAAGTGACTGTCGGCACTGCTCAAACAACCCAAACCCATCAGCAAACCGACTACTTGCTCCAAGCCTTCGACCTGCTGACCCCGATGGGCTGTGATGCGCCGATCCATTTAGGCAGCTTGTATCACCACACTTCAATAAAATCGTTACTAATGTGGGATCAAGTGAATTCCGATCGCCGCTGGTTAGCCTTGAATAATTCTCATCCCCTGATGGGCGATCGCCTCCAACGGATCACCAACTACGCTCACCACTGGCAACTGTCCCCCGAACTGGATCTCGAAGCTCAGAACCCAGTTGCCAGTCGGGGAATCCTGCTTCAAGGTGCGCCGTTTTTTGGCGTTTTGCTAGGTTACTTGGTGGCTCAAATTCTTTGGTTTGTCGCTCAAATTCTCTATCAATTTGGGATTGACCAACTCACCTGGCTGGCCAGCGACTACGATCTATTTATCAGCTTTATGCTGCTGGGGTTTGGGCTAGGCACCTTTCTCCGATTTAATGCTTTCTTTCCAGACATCCTGACAAAGAGCACTCAGCCATTAGACTCCTCTCTATCGGATCTTGTGACTAAGCCAAATGCAGTCCCGATCGATAGCCCACTTGTTCAACTCGAAGGCACCCTAATTGGACGCTCTGGACTGGGCAACTGGCTCGGACAGGACTTGATTCTACAAACCTCGACAGGCTGTATCAAACTCCACTACGTTTCTCAACTGGGCGCGATCGGCAACCTTTTTATTGCTCATCCCGTCGATTGGGTTAATCAATCCGTCCTGGTTACAGGGTGGTTTCGTCGGGGTGCTACTCCCTGGATCGATGTGAACTCAATTCGCACAGCTAATAGAACCCTCCGCAGCGGTCATCAAATCTGGTCTACCGTTCTCGCAGGCGTGGCGATCTTGGTCGCGATCGTACTCATTCTTTAAGGACGCTAGTAGTGACTCAAGACAAAGTTGGAATGTAAAGAATAGTTGCGTTTCTTTCGCAAAGGTATTACATTTCTTAACAAGAGGGCTGATACTTCCAGGCATGGCTCAATCCTGTCTCTTGCGATCGTTTGGTTTGATGGTCTTGGTATCAGTTTTTTCCTTCCAACACAGCAAGCTGGCCAGCCAAACCAAGGCTGGTTTTTATTGTCTACTTTTGGATAGAAAAACCTCGAAACAGACCGTTGATTGCGACGCTAGAGCTAGAACAAAAGGCTGAAATCTACCAATTAGCCCCCCTGAGCGCGAGCCTGCATGGTACCTTAATGAATGGCAAGAACATCCGAGGAAGCAGTTAAGATGCTAAACCTCGACCCTCCAGCACTGACCAAATTTCGTCGTCTCCTTACCAGCGATCGTCAGCCCGACCCTGAGACTGTCTGGCAACGAGCGATCGCTCTGGTTGGTGAGGGGAAGAGCCTGGTGGTTTCTAAGATGTCTGTCTAGCCCGTCCTCAGCCAACATCAAGTCAACGCTCTCAACGCAAGTGTATTAGGATCAAGTCTGGAGGTGTCCATTATGTCCATTCGTTTGTATGTCGGCAATTTGCCCGAAGATCTAACCCGGCAAGAACTCGAAGCTGTTTTTGCTGAAGCAGGTGACAATGCATCTGCCAAGATTATTACCGATCGTAAGACCGGAAAATGTCGCGGATTTGGCTTCGTCACGGTCAAAACTGATGAACTTGCTGATGAATTAATCGAAAAGTTCAATGGCTTTCAAGTTAAAGAGAATGTCATCAAAATTGAGAAGGCCTTACCTCGCGCCAAAGAGAAAGGTGAAGACACCGAGGGTGCTGTGGTAAGCGCTCCTGTGGGCGCTGCGCCTGTGGCAGGCGGTCGTCGCAAAGGTGGCAGTGGTGGCGGCAACAACAACAAAACTCGTCGCACAGCCCCCGCCGCTTCTGACCCAGACTCAATCCAGCCCGATCCCCGCTGGGCACAAGACCTTGAGAAGCTCAAGCAGCTTTTGGCAACTCAAACGACTAACTCCTAATTCCTTCGGTGAGTCAGGGTGTTGGCTAGGGTTAAGTTCTCTATCATTTGTGGGCAGTTAGCCCACAGCGTGGTGCCTGCTGGAGTAGAAGAGAGGCTAGTCTTAGCTTCTATTTCGGTGGGCATCAACACTGTTTTTAGACTGCAACAATGTGATCATCATGATAGAGAGCGAGTTTTCTCAGGATAGACTGGGTGACTCGCTTTTGTTTTTTAGAAGCGTGCTCAAACGAAGAACTTATAGGACTTATCTTTTTTGGCGATCGGTCAATTCGTTTAACCCTTCACCCAAAAGCGACAGTCCGATAACCATCAGCGTCATCGCCAACCCTGGAAAGAGCGCCGTCCACCAGATTCCCCCAGTTGAGAGGGCATCCAATGCTTGTCTCAGGTCGTGTCCCCATTCGGCAACATCATCTGGCAGTCCTAACCCTAGAAACCCCAGACCGCCCAATGTGAGAATGGCATCCGCCGCATTCAGGGTAAATAAGACAGGGACACTCTGAATCACATTCAAAAATAAGTATCGAGAAAGGACTCGCCAGGTGGAAGCTCCCATTGCTTGAGCCGCTTCGACAAACAACTCTGTCTTGACACTGACCGTCTGATTACGGACGACTCGATAATATTGAGGAACGTAGGCAATACTGAGGGCGATCGCCGCATTCAAAACCCCCCGCCCTACGACAAAGGCCAGCGTCACCGAAAGCAACAATCCCGGCAGTGTGTAGATCGTATCCATGATGAAGAGGAGGAAGCGATCGAGCCGTCCACCCAGGTAGCCGCTCACCATGCCCAACGGAACGCCAATGATCAAACTCAGGGTCGTCGCCAATATCACCACCTGAAGCGCAGCCTGACTTCCAAACAGCGTCCGCGAAAACACGTCATAGCCCAAACTCGTCGTCCCAAACCAGTGGCTAATCGAAGGCGAATCGTGAGGGGAATTATCTAAAAACTCAGTTGGACTTTGCAGCGCTCCCATCATTTGAAACAGCGGAGCCAGCAGCGCAATACTCACAAAAATCAACGTCAAAAGCGCCCCCACCCGCATCATTTTTAACGACAGGCTAGGACGCTCAGAGAAATTAAGGAAGGACGACCCCTTGCGGGTAACTCGGAGAGATCGAGGGAGATTCAGAGCCATGAGGGAGGAAGGATGGGTTTAGAAGACAATCTTAGAGGACTTCAACTCAAACTCAAAGTTCAGCATTGCTAAACAATCGACCCTGAAGACCTAAAATCCCCTTTCATCCCTCATCGCAAAGCGGATTACCCCCAAAGGGAGAACAGATCGTCGAAGTTCTCCCTCCTAAAGATTGCTCTCAATCAATTCGCGATATTGGCTCTTTTGCTTAACGCCTTTGACTTCGGCGACCATCCCCTTATTTTTGAAGAATTGAATCGTAGGAGTGCCCATCACGCCTGCTGATTCAGCGATGTCGGGGTCTTGGTCGATGTCGATTTCGATGAAGTGAATTCTGCCATCAAATTCATCGACGACCTTGTTCAGAATTGGCTTCAAGGTGTGGCACGGGCCGCAGTTAGGAGACACGTATTTGACCATAATCAAACGATCGCTCTCATGGTAAAGCTTCCGTAGCGCAAAGCCGCCTGCATGTCGAGTTGCCGCAACATTCACCTCAGTCGTCATGGGAATCTCGATTTCTGCATGAGGAACTTCTTCGATCGGCTTCTCGGTTTGGCTAAATTCTTGCGCCAAGTTGTTGAATGAGAGCCAGCGTTCTGCCAACATGGCCGCCATGCAGCCTGTTCCTGCTGCTGTAATGGCTTGCCGAAATTCGTGGTCTTGAACGTCTCCAGCCGCAAAAACGCCTTCGACACTGGTTTCGACTGACCCGTGTTTGGTGACGATATAGCCGACTTCATCCAGTTCTAGCTGTCCTGCAAACAGAGCCGTGTTGGGCTTGTGACCGATCGCATAAAACAGTCCTTTTGCGTCAATCACGCTTTCTTCGCCCGTCTTGGTGTCTCTGACTTTTACGCCCGTCATATGTTCATCGTTGCCCACTACATCGATAGGTTCGGTATTCCAGTGGACGGTAATTCTAGGATTACTCAACACCCGATCCTGCATGGCTTTGCTCGCCCGCATTTTGTCCGTTCGGATTAGCATGTTGACGCGATCGCCGTACTTGGTTAGATAAATTGACTCTTCTGCGGCTGTGTCTCCGCCGCCTACCACTACCAGCGTCGCGCCTCGAAACAAAGGAGTCGCCCCATCACAAATCGCGCAGGCTGAAATGCCTCTACTCCAAAACTGTTCTTCGCAGGGTAGCCCAAGCCGTCTAGCTGTGGCACCTGTGGCAATCACAACGCTGTGGGCTTTGACTTCGCGTTCTTCTGAGCGAATCGTAAACGGACGCTGACTAAAATCGACAGAGGTCACATCTTCCATGTGCATCTCAGTGCCCCAGCGGATGGCTTGAGCCTTCATCTGATCCATCAGTTGGGGCCCCGTGATGCCTTCTGGAAAGCCTGGGAAATTTTCGACTTCGGTCGTCGTCATCAACTGTCCGCCTGGCAGCCCTCCCGCCTCAAAGCCCTCAAACATGACAGGCTTCAAGTTTGCACGACCTGCGTAAATGGCTGCCGTATATCCTGCTGGGCCAGAACCAATAATGACCAAATTTTCTACGGTTGGGTTTGCCATAGCTTAATACAAACTCATAACGACTACGGATAGTATAGCATCATTCAACTGCTCTCGCCCTGGTCAAGGAATAGAGAAACTAGCGACTGACAATGAACTGAAACAAATGATGCTTTCTTATATTTTGTGATACTTCTTGAGCATTTTGTTTAAAACTTTGGGGCAATTGCTCAAGGGGCACCTGAGTAATATCAGGCTTAAAAGCTCCGTGGTTTCGCGCATATGAGGGCAGACTTCATGCCTCTTTTATGGGTTCAACCAGTAATTTAGCTAGAGCAAGGCTGCTGTAACCTCCCTGAAAATTGGTCGGCAGGCTGCTTTATCTCAGTAAGTTCTGTGGGTACTCTAATGTGGACTTGAATTTTAGAGGAGCGATCGTCCGTATAAACTCGCCCCCAGTCGATCAATCCACAAGTATTATGCTTTTTGAAGCCCCACAGGAGACAGCCAGATGAAGGATCAGGACATCGAACTACTAGAAAAAATCCGTCAGCAGTACAACAACGTTCCTTATCCCAATACGCCCCTGGAGGAATCACCCAAGCAAAACTACCAATCGCTTTTCTTTCACAGTTTGGTTACGGCTTATTACTTGAGAGATCAAAGCGTCGTTGACACAACGGATAAAGTTATTTTAGATGCAGGATGTGGGAGCGGCTATAAGTCCTTAATTTTGGCAGAAGCAAACCCAGGCGCAAAAATTGTAGGAATTGATCTGTCCGAAGAATCTGTAGATCTGGCTCACAAACGCTTACGGTTTTATGGATTTGATGACGCAGCATTTCATGCACTTTCTATCTATGATCTGCCACAGCTAGGATTAAAGTTTGACTATATTAATTGTGATGAAGTTCTCTACCTTCTGCCTGACATGAAAGCAGGTTTAGAAGTCATGAGATCTGTCCTCAAGCCCAATGGAATTATTCGCGCTAATTTACACAGTCTGATTCAAAGGTTTGGCTTCTTTCGCGCTCAAGAAGCGTTTGGGATCATGGGCTTGATGGATGGAACGCCAGATGATATGGAGGTTGAAATTGCAATAGAAACCATGCAGGCTCTCAAAGATCAAGTCAACTTAAAGACAATGGTTTACAAGCCTGAATTGTATGCACAAAACTCTTCAGAAGCTAAACAGAGAGTTCTGGTCAATTATCTTTTGTTGGGCGATCGCGGCTATACCATTTCTGACATGTTCAGCGCTATCAAGGGAGCCGATCTAGAGTTTATCAACATGGCAAACTGGCAACAGTGGGATATCTTGTCTCTCTTCCAAGATCCAGACAAATTGCCTGACTTTTGGAAAAACAAACTGCCGGAGTTGTCGATCGGGCAGCGCTTAGAAATCATTGAACTGATTCAACCTGAGCATCGACTACTAGACTTTTTGTGTGGTCATATTAATACGTCACATCCTAAGCTGCCTCTTTCTGAGTGGACTGATCTAGATTGGCAAACGACAACCGTTCATCTCCATCCTGTTCTAAAAACTTCGCACATCAAAGAACAGCTAGTGGAGGCCGTTTCCCAGCAGCAGCCGTTTGAAATCACTCGCTATGTCCCTAAAGCCACAAAGACGAGATTTATGATGGATTCTGGTGCGATCGCTTGTCTATTACCCCTGTGGAAAAAGGAGCAGCCGTTTACAACATTAGTGGAATATTGGCTCAAGTTTAAACCGTTGAATGCAGCATTTGAGCCTGTGACCAAGCAGGAAGCCTCTGAGCAAGTTAAGCAACTTCTGACGGGTCTAGAAGGCTGTCTATTTGTTTTGTTAGCGCGATCGAAATAGAGATTTTTGGCACGCTTGACCCACTACCCACTAGCAGTTTTTGAGGCAATCGAGATGAACAAACAAACACCCGAATTATTAGAGAAGATCCGTCACCAGTTTGATAACGCTCCCTATCCTAGAAACCCACTTGAACAATCTTCTAAAGAGGATTACAGTTCTCTATTTGTCCATAGTTTGGTCACGCCTTACTATCTCAAACATCAAGCAGCGATCGACACAAAAGGAAAAGTCATTCTAGACGCAGGCTGTGGGACTGGTTTTGCCTCTCTAATCTTGGCAGAAGCTAATCCAGGCGCAAAAATTGTTGGCATTGACTTATCCGAAGAATCTATTCGTTTAGCCAAACAACGGCTGCAATTTCATGGATTTGATCAAGCCGAGTTTCATGTGTTGAAGATCGAAGATCTACCAACATTAGGGTTAGAGTTTGACTACATTAACTGTGATGAAGTTCTCTATCTTTTGCCTGATCCAGAAGTGGCTCTGCGAGCAATGAAATCTGTTTTAAAGCCGGAAGGAATCATTCGCGGCAACTTGCATAGCTCGACTCAAAGATATGGGTTTTATCGCGCTCAAAAGGTCTTCAAGTTATTGGGCTTGATGGATTCTAAGCCGGGAGATTCAGAGATTGAAATTGCGATCGAAACCTTGAAGGCGCTAAAGCCCAGTGTCGAACTCAGGAAAAGAGTCTGGGAAGGCGATTTATTAAAAGGAAACAATCTCAAAGAAGAGACTTTATTAAATTGTCTACTTCAAGGAGACAAAGGCTATACCATTCTCGATATGTTTGCCGCTTTGGAAACCACTGATTTAGAGTTTCTCAGCATGGTCAATTGGCGACAGTGGGATTTGATGGAGTTGTTTAGGGAGCCAGACGATCTGCCTGTTTTTTGGCAGTTAAGTTTTTCAGAAGTTCCTCTACCCCAACAGTTGCGATTGTTTGAATTGTTTCATCCCGTGCATCGGCTTTTAGATTTTTGGTGTACTCATCCCACTGAGCCAACTTTGATGCTGCCTGTTTCTGAGTGGGAAGCGTCTGATTGGCAAAATGCCGAGATTCAGTTGCATCCAGTTTTGAGCAGCGATCGCATCAAAGCCGATTTGTTGGAGTCACTCAAGCAGCACCACCCCTTTGAGATTTCAAAATATATTCCGACTTCCTCGATCACGCCCATCATTTTGGAAGGCAGTCAAGCAGCCTGTTTGTTACCGCTCTGGGAAGGCGTACAGACGATCGAGGCCCTGATAGAGCGGTGGCTACAAATTAGGCCGGTCGATCCGGCGACGCTGGCACCTGTAACCAGACAAGAGGCTTTTGAGGAAGTTACAGGTCTACTAAGAAGTTTAGAGGTTTTTCTCTATGTGCTTCTAGGTAGAAAGGCTTAATCGGCTTGATTATCACTGAGCCAGGTTTCTACATCACTCACATTTGAGAAATTGAGAAGGGCGATCGCTAACCTCTGAAGTTGATCCAAATTTAGGGAGGAAATGCGATCGCTCTGGGCTTGAGAAAGCGGTTCAATTCGCTGTTCTAAAAGGAGACGAATGAGCGATCGCTGTCCTGTCCTTCCTGGCGTGCGCTTTGTCGAGTGGCTTGTCCCCACTTTAGGAATGCTTGTGACAGTGCCATTTGGGCCTCCTGTGATGTGAAGTTTTCAGTAATTGCTACTTGCAGCAGCAGTATTACAATCCAATGATCGTTTCTCAATTATTCTGTTGTTGATACTGATTTCGGAAGTATTGCAGGATCATCATCGATCGACAGTAAAAATTGAATCAGATCTGTTTGCTCCTGCGTTGTAAAACCTGCTTGCGGATCAATCCAGTATTCGTGTCCGCTGCCGTCAATTTCGTCGATTTGTAGGTCACGATTTTTGCGATTGGCATTCACTGCTACTTGCCGAAGCGTGCGATCGACTAACACCCGCAAACTCGCCGCCGGATCGGGTAAGATCCCCTGCATTGAGGTTCCTGCTATGCCCATGTGATCGGGGTTAGAGACGATGAATTGATCACTCGACAACTCGACCCCTTGCGGGTTACTCAAAGAGATCGCATCTTGACTTGCAGCCACTCCTCCATCATGTAAGTAAGGAGCCGTTACCGAAAGTCCAATTAAATTAGGTACTTTATAACCGCCCTCATTGCCCACTGCGTAGGATAAATCACGATCGCTTTGTGGAGTAATGTCGATCGGCACCGCTAACACAGGCGGATCGGGCGGAACCGGGACAGGTGTATTGGGCGGATAAGTTTCTGGTGAAATAAAGGTTTTGGGAAACTGTTTGAGAGCGGCGGCGCGAGAGGGTTGAGACTTGATTTCGCTGGCCGCGATGACTGAATGATTGGTGAAATAACGACCGCTGTGACATTGAGCGCAATTTGCTTTCTCAAAAACAGCCGCCCCTCGTTGTAGGGCCGTTCGATCGCGCATCTCAGTCGGCGGGGGCGCTAAGGTATTTTGATAGGCGGACATGGCGTTGATTTGTTGACCCACCGGATAGCCTGGAGAATTTGCCATCAAGCCATCGACGATAAAAATTGAACCTCTCGGATAACCCGGCATTTTAATCACTTCATTCATCGCGGGATTACCCGGAGTCGGGTCACCTTTGACCAAGAATTCTGAAGGTTTTGCGCCATTGGGCAATCGAAAGCGACGATCGGCGGCATTCTGCAACATGATGCCTAAATACGTTTCTTTGTCGATGCCCAAAATTGGTTGACTGGCATATGATCCCGTTGTCGGATCAGAATTGGTGGCGTGAACGTTGTTATTCAGCGTCGATAATCCGTGGAACCAGCCGACTGATGAAAACCCGCTCCAGCCATAGGGATAGCTCTCAAAGGTATAAGAAGACGGATTTTGAGAAGGGTTGTTGTGATTGTCGCCCGTCGAGTCAAAATTTCCGGGGGCCCACCCGACTAACTGAGCGTCTACCGCGTCTTCTACGGCTTTTGCGTCGGGTAAGTTTGCGGTTTGTCCAGCGGCATTAATGTAAGTACGATCGCCCAGCGGGATCTTCGTCGGATTTACGCCCGTTTGCCGAAACATTGCCGCCGAATTAGTCGCAAACGCTTGCAACAGTCCCGTGTCCAAATCGTTGTTGGGGGCACCTTCTAGAATGCGTCCGGTGTCTTTGTCTACGGCTGCGTGACAGGCTGCACAGGTGATGCCAACCCGAATTTTTGCACCTTGCTTAAAGGTTTGCATTCCCAACGGAATTAGCGACCCTGCGGGAACGTCTAACCCTGTATTCACCACGCTTCCCGCTCTAAAAAGGCGATTTCCGATCGTCACATCTTCATCTAACGGAACTTGCAAATTCGTCGTATGTTTGCCGCCGAGAGCGGCGATCGCTTTGCCAATTGAAATCAAATTCAACTTGCCATCAATCACGCCCAACACATCTGTAAAAAAATACTCATTGCCAAACGTCTCTCGATAAAACGCATCCCGTCCCAAATCGATCAGATCTTGAGTAATTTCGACTGCTCCATTTTCGGGCGCAAGGCTGGCTCGTCCTTCGGCTGTCTCAAGTAGTTTAGTCGCTTCCCGTTTAGAAACCACGCTGCCCAACACATCAAACGAGCCAACTTCCTGCGGCGTTTTTTGAATCGTGGGCGTGTAAGTATTTTCTAATTTGGGTGCCCTGACAGGAAAAGAAAGCTCGATCGTATAGCCCAACACTCCCACCGCAATGAGAAGCACGATCGTGACGATCGCTGATCGAAAGGGAAACAGGGCCTTCATACTCATGACATCCGCGACATCTCCGGGAATCTTAGAAGACGGCGAAAAAATTCCCCTCTGTCTCGTGAAAGAAGTCTGTAAAATTCTAAGGTCGTGAACAAAACACTCATGGACTGGCAAACGGAGGGAAAAGCGAGATTTCAAATAGGCAACAGCTTTTATCGATCGTCGGGTCAAGTTGCGCGAGACTTGGGCGTTTTGGCGGCAGCAATTTACAAGCAAGAAACAGGTCAGTTGCGCGTGTTGGATGCGATGGCAGGGTCAGGTGTACGATCGCTTCGCTATTGGCTCGAAAGTCAGGCGGATTGGATCTGGACAAACGACGGCAATCCAGAAATCAGCGCTGTTTTACACCAAAATTTAGAACCCATCCTTGCTAAAAATCAGGCTCAAATTACTTGTTTGGATGCTAAAAAGATCTTTTTCAACTGTTACGATCGCCAGGACTTTTACGACTTAGTGGATGTTGATGGATTTGGATCTCCTGCTTCTTATTTAAGCGTCTGTCTCGATGCTACAAAAATTGGCGGACTTCTCTATTTAACTAGCACAGACGGCCGCACCGTCACCGGACACGAACCCGAAAGTTGTCTGGCACTTTATGGCTCCTATTCACGTTCTCATCCTGCCATTCATGAGCAAGGTTTGAGAATTTTATTCGGCAGTTTACAACAAGTTGCTGCGACCAAAGGATTTGGCATTGAGCCAATTTTCTCTCTGTTTGTGGGAGAAACCTATCGATTAATGGTGCGCTTAATTTCTCAGCCGTTACTCAACAGTCAGAACTACGGTTTTTTGGGATACTGTCATCACTGCGGAGACTATCAAACGGTCTTTTGGCGCGATTTGGGACGGGTGAATTGTCCTTACGATCGCCACACTCTCACCCTCACCGGGCCACTGTGGTTAGGTGCCTTACAGCATTCACAAAAACTTCAGCAGCTTGAAGAACTTGCCACTTCCTGGAATTGGATCGAGCAATCCCATCTTCTCAAACTGATGGCCGACGAAGCCGAATTGCCGCCCTATTTCTACACGTTGGGCGAGATTGGAAGACGCGGAAAACTGGATATTCCCAAGCGATCGTATCTGATTCAAGCGTTACAAACTGTAGGGTATCGAGCTAGTCCAACTCATATTCACGCTCAAGCAATCAAAACCAATGCTGATCTACAAACTTGTATTCTGACGGCTCGCCATCCAGGGTAGAATCTTCTATATCGTGTGCGTTGTATTTATCTTCCTAAGCGTTTAATGACTATCCCCATAGGTAGATGCTAATTGAGTGTCAATCACTGAGGATGGTGCACGTTTGAGATGGGTTTTTACACCTCCCTATTTCATAAATTTTCATGTTGCACTTTACCGGAGAGGAGTCATGAATCGCAAATATATCATTCTCACATCAGCCCTAGGATTAACCCTGCTATTAGGCGCTTGTGGGCCCAGCGGAACGGATGGTACGGGGGGCACGACGACTTCTCCTGCGGTCACTGAGCCGCCTGTTGTGAGTCCTACGGTTTCTCCGACGACAAGCCCGACGATCGCGCCCACGGCATCGCCCGAAACGACTCCTGGTGCTGGCGCTTCGCCCACTGCTAGTCCAACCACTTCTCCTTAGCGACTGGTTGGGTAAATAACGTTCTGATCTACCTGCTTACAACGGCTCTCAGTCCAGTGAGGAATTGGTTTCCGAGATCTTCTTCACTGGATTGAGATCTTCTATAAGCTACTTACACCAGCTAAAAAACGCCAGCATTTCCAGTACGATCGTCCATAACAAATTCTTTGTCCAGTAGCTTGTGAGGACTGCGACGCTTGCACCAATCAAACCAGAGTTAGTATAAGTCAACATTACAGAATGATCAGAACAGAATGATCAGAAACTGAAATAGTGGGAATGACGATCGCCGTCAATATAAATGAAGGAATAAATGAAGGAATCTATTTCAGTAGTCTGATTACAAAGTTGGGTAATTTTACACATCTATTTAAACAGGTCAGCGTATGGCAAATCAAAAAAACTACCAACGCTGTCGCACTGAGCAAAAGGAATTAAGAATGAGATCTTTTTAACTAGACGTGAATTTAACCCCTTGCGGGTCACTCGAAGCGATCAAGTTTTTTGCTTCGTTATTGGACGCAGGAGCCTCTGAACAAGGAAGCAAACTCTCTCACTGAATCCACATTAAAAAACCCCCTCCTGAATGAGGAGGTGACAAATCTAGGAGCTTGATTCTAAAATTACCAACCGTCTGCATCGCTGCTATTCCAGATTTCTAGATCCAGTTCATTCAAATAAGTCAACGCACTTTCGATGTGGCGATTAGTTCCTTGAAGTTCGAGATCAAACCAGCCGTCGCCGACTGCATTTGCGCCCAAAATTGCACCTTTGATATTCACGGTCAAACCGTAGTCAGAGACCAATCGAGAGATTACAGGTTCACGATGATACTCTTTTGGGATGCGGATTCTGATCTGTTTTTCGGTTAAGCGATCGTCGATTTTCGTACCCATGACTATTGATCCTTAATGCGAGTTTTACGTTCTACAATCTCCTTTAACACCAGCGTTACCACCGCCAAAAAAGCCAGCAAAACCGCCGCAGAATAAGCCGCCTGAGTTTCATATTGTTTATAGGCATCTTCTACATACAGCGGTAAACTCTGGGTTTTGCCCGCAATGTTGCCCGACACGACTGAAACAGCCCCAAACTCCCCCATCGCACGAGCATTAGTGAGAATCAACCCATACAGCAAGCCCCAGCGAATACTTGGCAACGTCACCCGCCAAAAGGTCTGCCACTGATTCGCACCCAACGTTTGCGCGGCTTCTTCTTGATCAGCCCCCACTTCTTCTAAAACAGGAATCACTTCTCGCGCCACAAACGGCATACTCACAAACATCGAAGCCAAAAGCATTCCCGGAAAGGCAAAGACAATTTTGAAATCATTGGCTTGTAGCCAGCCACCAAACCAGCCGTTGCGCCCATAGAGCAGCACAATCATCAGACCAGCCACGACAGGCGAAATCGAAAACGGCAGATCAATCACGCTCAAAAGAAAGGCCCGACCCCGAAACCGCCGACGCGCGATCGCCCAGGCCGCACACAGCCCAAACACCAGATTCAACGGCACCGCAATCAACGCCAACATCACCGTCAATCGAATCGCCACCTGAAAATCAGGACGAGCCAGATTTGCAAAAAACGGCCCCACGCCCTTACTAAAGGCTTGAACGAACACATTCAGCGCGGGGATGTAAATCACTAGAGCAAGATAAACGATCGCCACCCCAATCAAAATCGTCGGCACCCAGCTTTTTTTCTTAGCTGAAGCAGACACCTTCGATCGAGCGGGACTGAGAGAAGAATCTACACTAGCCATATCGCTTACCCCAAGCTTGCAAAAGATTGATTGCCAACAACATCACCAGCGAGATCATCAGTAAGACCACTCCAATGACAGTGGCTCCCGAGTAGTCATACTGCTCAAGTCGCTGAAAAATTAACACAGGCGCGATCAGATCTCTGAATGGTGTGTTAGAAGCAATGATTACAGTTGATCCATACTCACCGACTGCACGAGAGAATCCCAACGCTACACCCGTGAGAATAGACGGCAACAACGGCGGCAACACAACGCGCAAAAAAGTTTGTAGCTGTGAGGCTCCCAGACACCAAGCTGCTTCCTCAATGTCTTTTTCCATTTCTGTCAAGACAGGCTGTACTGTCCGCACGACAAAGGGCAGCGAGATAAAGAGCATTGCCACCCCCACTCCCAGACGAGTAAAGGCGATCTTGATGCCAAAGGGCGCGACTAGAGAGCCAACCCAGCCATTTTGACTATAGATCGTTGCCAGCGTCAAACCCGCGACCGAAGTCGGCAACGCAAACGGTAAATCAACCGACGCATCAATGATCCGTTTTAGCGGAAAGTCATAGCGCACCAAAACCCACGCCAGCAAAGTCCCAAATACGCCATTGATTAGAGCCGCAATCAGCGAAGTGGTGAAGGTAACATCATAGGTAGACAGCGCGATCGGACTGGTCGCAATTCGCCAAAACTCAGCAGGAGACTCAGTGGCCGCCTTGAGAAACATGGCGGCGATCGGCAAAAACAACATCACCGACAAGTAGCCCAACATCACTCGCCAAGTCCAGGGCACTTGAGAAAGTCGCTGAACGATCGATTTCCGAGGAGAGGTATTGATTTGAGGAGCAGTGGTCGTCATGAGAACTGGGAATGAGGGATGAGGGATGAGCGGGGACTTGGGACTTTTTGCTTCGTTGTTCGGTTTTTTGTCTCCTAATTGTCTCCTAACCTTCAATGTCTTAATAGGAGAAGATTGAGAGGGAGAGTGGATGAGTGGCAAGGAGCGATCGCAGTAGAATTGCAACCCTCATCCCTCCTACTTGCCCGCTTCGATCTTGTCAAACACTGCACCGTCCTCAAAGAATTTTGTCTGGACTTGATCCCAGCCGCCGTAGTCTTTGATCGTCGCCAACGTCTTCACAGGGGGAAACTTGTCTGCGTTTTCTTTTTGCTTGGCTGAGGCTTCATCCGTTGGTCTGAATCCTAGCTTGACAAACTCCGCCTGCGATTCGGGAGTAAACATAAATTTGGCAAAGGCTTCGGCGACTTCTCGTGTGCCATGTTTGTCTACATTTTTATCCACAACGGCGAGGGGAGTGTCGATCGAGATGTTCACCTCTGGCACCACGTATTCCAGTTTTTCGCCCTTCGATTGAGCCAAAATTACTTCATTTTCGTAGTTGATCAACGCATCGCCCTGTCCCTGTTTGGCAAAAGCGTCGGTTGATTCGCGGGCATCTTTGGCTAAGACCGCTACATTTTTGAAGGCTTTGGTGACAAATTCAGTTGCCTTAGCTTCGTCGCTCCCTGACTTGATTGCCGCATTCCACAGAGCCAAAAAGTTCCAGCGCGCTCCCCCCGAAGTTTTGGGATTTGCGGTTACCCACTTCACGTCATCTCGCGTTAAATCGTTGAAGGTTTTGATATTTTTGGGATTGCCTTCGCGAGTAATGATTGCCGCTACCGACTTGGCGACGATGCCATCATTGGGAACTTTTGTATTCCAGTCTGGGTTGACAAGTCCCGCTTTCACCAGCTTTAGGGTGTCGGCGGCCAGTGCCAGGTGAGTGATATCAGCTTCTAATCCATCGACGATCGCTCGTGTTTGTGACCCCGATCCGCCATAGCTTTGTCTAAAAATAACGGTCTGACCTTTTTCTTTTTTCCACTGCTCAACAAACCTAGGAATAATCGCATCATGGGCCGCCTTGGGAACCGCATAAGCCACCAGCGTCAATTCGATGTCTTTCTTTTGGTCAGAAACCGGACTAGCTCCCCCGCCTGGGCTGGTCGAAGTCGAAGCCGTGTTGCTTCCACAAGCGGCGATCGCAAAACTCAGCGTCACACCCACCACAAACCACGAAATAATGCTTTTCAACGAATTGAATTTAAACCGCCAGTTCTTCATTGCGCGCGCTCCTGAAATCTACGGCTTGCTGGTCAAGTAACCGTATTTGATACTGATCATAAATCCTACCGATGAATCTGAGAAAAAGCAAGAAGAATTCCTGTTTGTCGGTCGGGAATGTGGGAATTATCCTCAGACTGGCTTCTGAAGCTCAAAAATTGACGCTTTCTGGACAGCCATCTCGAAAGACGAGCAGTTCACCGGGTGCGATCGTCGTCCAAATTTCGTTATCGGTGAGAGGAGTAGTGGCAATGACCGCAACGCGATCGCTGATCTGAGTCAATTCCTGAAAATCGACGGTGACATCTTCATCGATCAAATGCGCCGCCGCAAAAGGAGCCTGACGCACGATGTAGCAAAGCTTTGTGGAACAGTGGGCAAAAAAATGCTCTCCATCCGACAGTAGATAATTGAAAGTACCGTGGGTGGCGATCGTGTTCGTAATCTCTTGTAAAATGTGCCGTAGCTGATTTAAGTCTGGTTTGCCATCAGGAAATGTTTGCCGCAACGTTTCCAAAATCAGGCAAAACGCCCGTTCGCTATCGGTCTGACCGACGGGACGGTAGTATCCAGCATTCTCAGGATAAAAATTGAGTAAGTCTCCATTGTGAGCAAACGCCCAATAGCGTCCCCAAAGTTCGCGTTGAAAGGGATGACAGTTTTCGAGGGCCAATCCGCCAAAGGTCGCTTTGCGAATGTGAGCGATCACATGTTTAGAGTGAATCGGATAGCGACGAATGAATTGAGCGATCGGGGAGTCGATCGACGGATTCACATCCAAAAATACTCGACAGCCCGCCCCTTCAAAGAAGGCAATTCCCCAGCCGTCTCGGTGTTCATCAGTCTTGCCGCCCCGCGCACAAAATCCCTCAAACGAAAAGCAGATGTCAGTCGGCACGTTGCAGTTCATCGAAAAATGTGGGTGGAAACCCCGTCGTTCTACGACAGCTTTGCAAGCCGAAGCACTAACCGATACACTAGAACTGGTCACTGACCCACCCGCGACGATGGAGACATAAACCCTAACACCAAAGTTTGCAAGCCATTGCAACGGGGAAGAAAAATCGGTAGACCAGGAAAAGAGGAGAGGGCAATGGAGACAACCCTGGAGTCAACAAAACACCTAGATATTTCCTTGTGAGTATCGACCCATCAGAACCGCTGGGCTGGCGGGGATAGTCTGTGGAGCGACTGTAAGACCAAAACTCCTTGAGAGGGGAGGCGGGTGCTAGGAAGCAGAAAGATCTAAGAAGTGATTCTTGGAATCGCCGTGGCTTTAGCCCGGTGAGGATGTCAATCCGAGCAGTTGGCACATGGGGAATGCGGAGGTTTAAATTGACATCAATTTGATGCAGTTCTTTCGCTTCGATGTGGAGAGCTTCTGCCCCCCAAGCTGCCAATTCTGGGGGACTATAAGACAAGATTTCTGGTTCAAAGTCCCTTATTAGCGAAAGATTTAGGGGAGCATTCTGTCGAATTTATACTGGGTCAAGAGGAATCAAGCGATCGGTCACCCCTTACTCCTCACCCTTTCACAAGAACGCCATTCAAAAAGATCTCAGCCAACCCTTCTGCCATTTCTTGCATTTCAGCCGGAGAGCTATCGGGGCCCATGATCGTGTCTTGGCTAAATCCGGCGACCGCAAACATGCCCAAAAACACTCGTGCAACTAATTTTGGATTCATTGGACGGTAAATGCCTTGATCCATCGCGGTCTGAAAAAACGCTTCGGCAACATCGGTCATTTTCTCGATCACCTCAATCTGAATGCGATCGCGCAAATCGGGATGAAACTGCGCCTCCATAAAGCAAACCTTGAGCATGTCAGCATTCTTGTGCAGGTTGAGCATTCGTCGCCGCATCACTTGAGCCACCGCTTTGTAGCTGCCCATCTCGCTCAACTCGGTCAGCAAGTCAGTGAGAATGTCAATCCATCCCTGCGTTGCCACCTCGATCAAAATCGCTTTTTTGTTGCTAAAGTGCCGAAACAGCGTTCCTTCAGCCACGCCTGCGTGTTCGGCCAAATCGCGAGTGGTGGTGCCGTCATAGCCATGTTTGGCAAACAACTTTAACGCTGATTTGAGAATGCGGGTGCGGGTTTCGGTTTCGGGTTGAGAGACTCGATTGATCAGTGGCATAGATAATAGGCAGACGCGATCGCAAATAGAACGTCTGTGGGTCTATTTTCCAGGGTAAATCCGACGATCGAGCGCAGCGTTATGTAGTTTACAGATTTTAAACGCTTCTAAAATTCTCAAGCTCGATGATTTAATCACCCGTAATTTTGGCTGGTCGTTCAAACCGCGCCTATCAAAACAAAGTCTGCCTTCACTGACTAGGAGGGCATTTTAACCCGTGAAGTCAAGTTCTCACCGCCGAAGACACTTGCGAAGCGAACTGCATTCACTGGATTGATTGAATCTATAATCCTAAGATCTGCTGTATTGAGAAAGGACGGACAGCGGATAGCCAAATCTTTGACGGCAGACCGTGGTCAGAAACTCAACTTCTTGACGGGCACTTTGTAATAAATGAATCGGCAAGGTAGGCGCTAGACGGCGATGGACTTCGACCGCTTCATCTAGCAAATCCACCACTTCTTCGAGCGTAGCATCTCGGAACTGCTCAATTTGGGCAGGGAAAGTGGATTGTCCCCAGTCAAAGTCTTCTTGTGCCAAGGCTTCTAGTTCTTGAAACTCTGCTGACATAACTGACCACCCGCAACAAAAGGCAACGTTAACTGTAGGGGTTAGTATCGGTGGCGGGAGGATACACTAGCATCTTCCAATCGGCTCACCCAATAACCCTCCTTAAGTTACCCCTTTCCTGGTAGATTCTGTCACAGGGTCACACCCCTACCGCCGTCGCCACCAAATAAAACCAGCACTCCCCAATCCCAGTAATGGAACGGCTGCCAAAGCGATGAATCCCAACACGTTTGCCTGCTCGATCGTCAAGACAATGCGGCGGTTTTTGACATCTTTGGGACGAATCGATAAAGGTTGCTCATCTTGTTGACTGAGCCAGCGCACCGAGTTGAGAAAGACATCACCATTGAGTTGTTGTCCAAACAGGCTGTCGTTGACAAAGCTGGAGTTGCCAAAAACGACGAGCCGAGCCTGAGCGCCCGAAGTAGTTGAGGACACCGATCGAGTAAAGGCGGCTCCCAGAGCAAGCGGGCCGGGTCGATCGCCACCATTCAATTTGGGGGGTTGTTCTTTGAGGTCACTTTCTGCCCAGCTTTTGGGGTCGGTTAACAGTAAGGGAGTGGCTTGTACCCCAGAGACGGTTGTGATTTCTAAAGGACGCGCCAGGGGATAGAGTGAAATGCCGTTGCGAAAATCTTGAGTGATCGGGTGAGTGCCATACTGATCGACGACCATGCCCGTCACGCCCCAGCCTTTGACCTGGCGATCGGAGCCATTGATAGCAATGCGATCGTCCAGCTTTACGCCCCACTGATTGAGCAAACTTTCCAATCCAGATTTGTTTTTAGGATCGACCATGACCAGCAGATTGCCGCCTTGATTGAGGTAAGTTTCGATCGCGCTTACTTCGGCATCTAACAAGGCACGAGTCGGGCCAGCCATCACCACAACGGTTGCATCCGCAGGCACTTTACCCGCCTGAGCCAGATTGAGCGGAGTGCTAAAAAAGTTCTTGTCTTCGAGCGCCTTCACCCCTTGAGAAATGCCGCCTTCTCCGGTGAGCGATCGTTCTCCATGTCCCTGGATAAAGTAAACCTTGGAGCGGCGATCGCTGGTAATTTGCACAATGCCGCTCGTCAGCTTGCTCTCTGAGAGACGAAGTTGAGAATTGACGTTTTGCAGAAATTGTCTGCGTTGGGTGGGCTGAAGCTCCAGATACACATCGCGGTTTTCGCCCGAATTTTTGATGCCAAAGGTTTCGGCTAATCCGGGGTTGGCTTCTGGATCAACGTAAGCAAAACTAAATTGAGGATTTTTGCGCTGATAGTTTTCTAACAGATCGCGGTCTTGAGGATTTTGCTGATTGTCAAACACATAGACTTTGATGCCCTGTTTGAGATCCTTTAGAACCTGCTGTGTTTCGGGGGCGAGGGTGAAGAGTTTTGATTCGGTCAGGTCGATGCGGGTGGAGTGGCGCACTGCGAGAAAATTGGTCAGCCCCAAAATCAAGAGAATGGCGATCGACCCCACCAGCGCGTTTGTGCCAGATTGGGTCGATCGACGGCTCCAAAATTTTGGCTGAAACGAGTCTTCCAGTCGTCCCAAAAAAATCAGCCACAGCCCCACGATCGCGACTCCCCCAATCACCAGTCCCAACGAAGTCGCGCCCCAGGTGCCTGAGACGATTCCCGCAGAAATGCCCATCACGGTGAGAAACAGACCGAGCCAAAACAAGTATTTGAGAGGCTTGAGGCGCTTGATGGTTTTCATAAAAGGGGCTTCTTAAAAGTCAGGAACGCTGAAATCGTAGGGCATCGATCGACTGTGCAGTCAGAAAAACGCCCAATAAAGTGTAGCTGGCAAACAAGACTAAACTACTCGTATCGACAATGCCCTGGATCAAATTGGTGTGATGCTTCAATAATGACAAATGCAATAGCGCATCCCCAAAAGCGCCACCCAAACTTTTAGCCGCGACATCAACAATCCAGAGCGACAACACCAACGCAAACGTGAATATCGCCGCGAGAATTGTACTATCTGTAAGCGAAGAAATAAACATTCCCAATGACAGCACTGCGGCAGCTAATAAGATCAAGCCAGCATGACCCAACAGCAACACACTAAATTGAACGGGAGGATTGACACTACTGAGTGCGATCGCTTCATACAATAGCAACGGCAGCGACATCGTAATAAAGAACGTCAACACGCCCAACAATTTACCAACTGCAACGGCCCAATTTGTAATGGGTGAAGTGGCCAATAATTCTAACGTGCCACGCTTACGTTCTTCGGCGTACAATCCCATTGACAACAGCGGCAACACAAACAGCGACAGCGACCCCATCAGACCGAGGAATGCTCGAATGAATTCATAAGGCGCATCCACAGCCGGAAGCTGAAACCCTGACTGAGCCTGCAAATCATAGGCGGCCGTTTGTTGAATAATGCCGTCTAGCGTCGCGGTGAATAGAATGCCAGCCAATAGCCAAAAAATGGCAGCGATCGCATAAGCCAGCGGAGACGCAAAATAGCTCTGCAACTCACGGCGATAGATGGCCAAAAAATTGTAGGCGATCGTATTCATACTTCGTCCCCAGAGTCTAACGGATCAGTTTCAGGCTGATCTAAAGGCTTCTCCTCAGTCGTTAGCTGCAAAAATACGGTTTCTAAACTGGCTTGCACTCGCCGCATTTCATAGAGTCCGAGATGATGACCGACCAGGGCCGCCGCCAAATCTCGCCCCAATTCTGTTTCTGAATCAGACACCACTTTGACTTTGAGACGGGTGCTTAACGTCCCGATCGTTTCCACAGACTTGACTCCAACCACCGATTGTAGACAGCGCTGCACGTCCGCCCAGTCGCCCTCGACCTCTAGCTCATAGCCCGATCGCCCCATCAGTTGCGCCATCAAATTCTCAGGCGTATTGGTGGCGACGACCTGACCTCGATTAATGATAGCCACTCGGCTACAGGTCATACTGACTTCGGGCAAAATGTGGGTCGATAAAATGACCGTGTGATCGCCTGCCAAATTTTTGATCAGATTGCGAACTTCAATAATCTGTCGGGGATCGAGTCCGACGGTCGGTTCGTCCAAAATAATCACTGGGGGATCATGCACGATCGCTTGAGCAATGCCGACCCGTTGCCGAAATCCCTTAGACAGCTTGCGAATGATCGTCTTGCGCTTTTCGAGCAGAGTGCATCGTTCGAGAGCCGACTGGATGCGAGTGGGGCGATCGCCCGCGTTGACTCCTTTGATCTGCGCCACAAAGTTTAGATAGCCTTCGACCGTCATATCCGGGTACAGGGGCGGCGTTTCGGGCAAATATCCAATCCGCTGCCGCACAGCCATCGAGTCTTCATGAACCTCAAATCCCGCAACTTTGGCCGTTCCTTGAGTCGCCGGAAGATAGCCCGACAAAATTCTCATCGTCGTCGTTTTTCCGGCTCCATTGGGGCCCAAAAAGCCCAAAATTTCTCCTGGCTCCACTGAGAACGTGACATCGGCGATCGCAGGCGTTGATCCGTAGAGTTTGCTGAGATGTTCGACTTCGATCATAGAAAAGCGGGGGCTGAATGGTTCAATTTAACGCTCAGAAATGACGATCGTGTGACCAATCGTTGAAAATCTTTTCATTGATCCGATGCAGCCTGTCAGAATATCAGAATATTGGGATCAGGGCTAGCCTTCCCAAAAATCTAACTTCTGGCTGCTTTGACCAATGCCTGAAACAGCTTCAAATGGGCGGGGTCTTGGGCTGACATTTCGGGATGCCACTGGAGTCCGATCGCCCAGGGATGATGCTGATGCTCCAAGGCTTCGACGAGTCCATCAGACGCTTGGGCTGCCAGTCGCCAATCGGCTGAAAAGGTGCGAACGGCTTGATGATGCCAGGTGACGATCGTCAAAGCTTTGGTTTCTAAAATCTGAGCCAGCCGACTATCTGGAAAAACTTGTACATCATGCTGAGTGGGGCGACGAGGATGATCAAGCCGATGCGCGATTGCGTCTCCATAAGCGTCGGGTACATGGGGCACCAGATCGCCACCCGTTGCCACATTTAGCACCTGCATTCCGCGACAAATTCCCAAAATTGGGATCTGGGTGGTCAGGGCGACTTTTGCCAGCGCTAACTCAAATTCATCGCGATCGGGATCGACGGCATAAATCGTCGGATGCGCCTCGCCGCCATAGAGAGCAGGATTGATATCACCGCCCCCTGTAAAAATCAGTCCATCCAAGATGTTGAGAATCTGGTCAGGCTGATTGGGCGGCAACAAAATGGGCGATCCGCCTGCCAGTTGCACCGCATCGACATAAGTTCCGGGTAGGCACAGTTCTCCGGCTTCGTTGCGGCTATGGGTGGTGATTCCGATGATGGGCGACGGTGACATTTTGGAGGGATGAGGGAGAACTTCGATGATCTGTTCCCCCTTGGGCGGTAATCCGCTGCGCGAGGAGGCGTGAGGGGTTAGCTGGAGGCGCTGGTGTAGAAGCGGAGAGCAAAGCGCCAGAAGAATGAGGCGGCGATGAATAAGGCAGTGGCTAAAAGGGCGGCGGCGATCGTCCAGCCGATTTGGACTCTTCCTAACATGGCTTCGGCGGGAAGTGTGGTCAAGAACGCTACAGGAACTAGAAAGGTAAAGAAAAATCGATAGGCAACGGGATAGGCCGCCATTGGAAACCGTCCCGCTTCTAGTAATCCTCGCAGCACTTCTGTCACATTATAAATTTTGACAAACCAAATGCTCGTTGCACCCAACATAAACCACAAACTGTATAAAATCGTTAACCCGAACGCCAATGGTATCAGACTCGTTAAGTAAGCAGAAAGACTCACCCCTAATTGATTACCTGCGTAGAAAACGACGATCGCTCCAAAAATCAGATCGGGCAATCCCCAGGGTGAAATCGTATGAGCCGATAACCAAAACTGTGAGCTAACGGGTTTGAGCAGGACAAAATCCAAAGTGCCCTGTTGTACATGCTTGACGATGCGATTTAAGTTAGGAGCCAAAAACGTCCCCGAAAAGCCTTCTAGCATGGTGAAGATTCCCAGCACAATCAGCGCTTCTTCCCATCGCCACCCCTGAAATGTGTAGCCCGTCCGATAAAACAAAAACAGCCCAAACAAACTACCTGCCAACCCACCCAAGCTAGTGAGGGAAGCGATCGCAAAGTTGGCCCGATACTCTAACTCAGCGGCGATCGCCGTACTCCAAAACAATCTCAACAACCTAAAATATCTTTTCATTTTTCATCCCTCTCGCATGTCGTACAGAAGACCGAAAACAAAAGACCGAAGACCGAAGACTAAAAACGCGACTCCATCCCTCATCCCTCATCCCTCATTCCTCATCCCTCCCTACGCTCCCATTCCCGAATACTGCTTCAAGCCTTTGCGCCACAGCCAGCGATTGAGGGCGAAAAATCCCAGTCCCCAGGCCAACATGACGAGAAATCCTTGCAGCAAATTAGTGGGCAATCCGACGAGGATACTAGCGGGAAAATTGATCAAATAGGGGAACGGCGTAAAGAGCGCGATCGTTCTAATTTCGGGTGGAAACACCTCTAATGGAGCCACCACACCAGAGAGAAATAGATAGAACAAAAACCAGAATTCTTGTAATGCACTGGCTCGTTCTGTCCAAAAGGAAAGCATGGCGATCGTATACTGCATGACAAATTGCAGCGCAAACGCTAGCCCTGTTGCTAATAGGAACCACAAGAAGTTAGTCAAGCTAGGCATCCAAAATGCTGTGGGATACAGCCAGAAGAATAGTCCGATCAACAGAATTGCGAATGGCACCCGCGCAAACTTTTCTGAAATGTGGGAAATCACATGATAGAAAGCGGGATCGATCGGCTGCATCAAGCGAAACGACAATTTTCCTTCAATCACTTCTCGTTCAAATTCCCAGATTACCCAGACGATCGTTAACTGTCTGACCAAAAAAACCGCCAAAAAATAACGCGCAAAATCAGTCGGTGACAAGCCAAAATTTGTCTGTTGGGCTGCTTGTATCCACACGCCCATGAGTATGATTGGCAATGAGCCAGACAACACCCACAAAATCAATTCTGCTCGATATTCCACCATGTAGTCGTAGTAGACCAGCAGCATGGTTTTGATGACTCTAAATAATCGTTTCATAGTTGTAAACTGAGCTTGTAAATTAACTTTCTAGCATTTGCGCTGCTAACTCTAAAAACTGTTCTGCCCGAAGGATTTGTTCTGCTGTTTGTACTTCGGTCAGTTCTGGGGTTGTATCATAATCACCTTGACGACGAATTTGTTCGGCTGTAATGAGATAGCGGTGAAACTCAACAGGAACTCTTCCAGTATTTGCAAGCGTTGACCAAATGCTGAAATTACCGCAGAGTGTTTAGAAAAAGATAAGTTGTCTCCTTCTAGAAATGCTTCAACAATATAAAACATCGTGTAATAGGCACGAGTCACTGCAAACTCTGGCAAACCTTCCCGATTAAGAACTTTTGCAGCTTCTAAACTTCTCACCGCTTTTTGCAGCAAAGCTTGCTGTTCGGAAGTCATACTGTGATGCCTTCTTGGCGAACGTTTCGGAGGAAGCCACCTTGAGTTTGATCAAAACGATCGCTTCCAACAAAAGTACAGGAAAGTAGAACATTGTGTTTCAAACAAAGAGAGGTCACTAGATGGCTCGTGCGCTCAATTTCTAACGCAAAATTAACAGGTTCTCTCAGAACAACTAACACATCAATATCTGAATCAGGTAGTGCATCACCTCTCGCTTGAGAACCATAAAGAACGACTCGAATCAAGCGATCGCCATACATTTCATTAAGTTGACAGCGCAACTGCACCAAGATTGGTTGTATTTTCTCATTCATGATAATTGTGCGGTTCCGGCTTGAAAAACCTGACCGATGACTTCTTCGATCGGCGGATCAGTCACTGTTAGATCAACCACTTCCAGATCAGCCAAAAGCTTTCCTACTACAGTTGTGAGATGTTCTTGTCGGACTAAAAAACGGGCCGATTGTTTGTCAAATGCTTGCAGATCTGCATAGATAGAAAGCTGATCTTTTGAGTAAGGCCGCGCAAATTCGACACTGACTTCTCGACAGGGCGCAAAGCGATCGACTAACCCTTCAAGACTGCCGTCGTAGATTAATTGTCCTTGATGAATCATCAAAACTCGCTGACACAATGCAGTAATGTCTGCCATATAGTGACTGGTCAGCAAAACGGTGGCTTGATAGCGTTGGTTATAGTCTCGCAAAAACTCTCGAACCGCGACTTGAGCATTCACATCTAATCCCAGGGTTGGCTCATCCAGAAACAGAACTTCGGGCTGGTGCAGTAAGGCGGCCAACAGTTCGGCTTTCATGCGTTCGCCAAGAGACAGTTTGCGAACAGGCTGCGTAAGTTTGCCTTCTAGCGACAGCATTTCTGAAAGTTCGCTCACCCGATGATCAAAGTCGCGATCGCGAATCCCATAAACCGCCGCATTGATCTTAAGTGAATCCATTGCAGGTAGATCCCAGATCAATTGCTGCTTTTGCCCCATGACCAGGGTAACTTTTTTGAGAAAGGGCGATCGTCGCTCAAACGGTGTGTGTCCCGCAACGTTGACGTGACCTTCTGAAGGGTGAATCAATCCCGTTAACATTTTCAGCGTCGTGGTTTTTCCGGCTCCGTTGGCTCCCAAAAATCCGACCATTTCGCCAGCTTCGATCTGAAACGAGACATCCTGAACTGCTTTGATCAATCGATAGTTGCGCTTAAAAAAGTGATTGAAAGTGCCTTTGAGTCCAGATTCTTTAACTGAGACCGGATAAACCTTGCTCAGGTGTTTGACCTCGATGGTAGACATGTTGAAATTTGCGATGCAGGACTATTTCTAGCGTAGATGATTTGAAAATGTTGTGAACTGACAATCTTGGAGGATTTTCCTGGAGCATTTAAGGAGGCACAAGTCGCTAGTTTTTATAAAGTTAATTGTTCATTTCCAAACTTTCTCGTGCCAAAATCAAAATTTGACCTTAAATAGAAGCGAACTCTATTGGAGTTCCTGTTGTTAATAGCTGTGAGGTTAGTATGGTGAATCTTAAGGGCAGAGGAGCAGTGTTGATGCTCTCAGGAATGTTGGGCGTTTTGTTAGCGAGTCCTGGAGGTGCCGAGTCGTCGGTTTCTCTCATTGCACAAGCCATGCCGCCGCAGACCGCGCCTCCTGGAACGATCGACGAATCATCCTATATTCCTGCAAAGATCGAAACTGTTCCACCGAAACCGTCAGACCCAGTTAGCGAAACTGCCCCGCCGCCAGCAGGAACGCCGATCGCTGCTCCCGTCACCGCTCCGCCACAGGCTTCTCAACCGATCGCTCCTGTTCCCAAGATTGAAACCGTCCCGCTACAGGCTTCAGAAACTCCCACCGCCGCCCCGTCCGTTCCCGCAGAAGCCGCCCCTTCACAAGCCCCTTCAGACACATCGCAGCCTCAAGTTACCTCCGTCTCTCAACTGTCAGACGTGCGCCCTACAGACTGGGCCTTTCAAGCGCTGCAATCCTTGGTGGAACGCTACGGATGTATCGCGGGATACCCAGATAAAACCTATCGTGGTAATCGAGCCATGACACGGTATGAATTTGCAGCCGGATTGAATGCGTGTCTCGATCGCGTCAATGAGTTAATCGCTGCATCAACCGCAGATCTCGTCAAAAAAGAAGATTTAGTGACGCTACAAAGACTGCAAGAAGAATTTGCTGGAGAATTGGCAACGCTACGCGGACGAGTTGATGCATTAGAAGCGCGCACTACGACGTTAGAAAAGCAGCAGTTCTCAACCACCACCAAGCTGAGTGGAGAAGCGATTTTTGCGGTAACAGACTTCTTTGGCGATCAAGCCTCTGATTTTGGCAACAACAACGCCGTCTTGCAGGATCGCGTGCGGGTAGATCTGCAAACCAGCTTTAGCGGTCGAGACATTTTGCACACTCGTCTCACGGCTGGAAATTTCATCACACCGAATTCACCTGCGAGTCTCGCGCCTGCTGTTCCACAGGGCACGGCCGAAGGAACGTTGAGTTCAAGCGTCAATGGGGATAGTGGCAATCAAGTTTCGCTCGATCGCTTAGATTACACCTTCCCCATTGGCGAACAAATTAAAGTCTATGTTGCGGCAACGGGCGGACGCAGCAGCCATTTTGTCTCGACGGCTAATCCGTTTTTTGATGATCAGGATGGTGGCAATGGCTCAATTTCGACCTTTGGGCAACAAAATCCCATTTATCGAATTGGGGGTGGGGCAGGCTTTGCAGTGAGCTTTGCGCTTGACCGTGACGAGAGATTTGTGCTGACGGGCGGTTATCTGTCTGAGAATGCGCCTGATCCTGCGACCGATCGCGGCTTGTTTGGTGGCAATGATGCGGTCGTCGGACAACTGACGCTCAAACCCAGTCCTGCGCTGCAAGTAGGATTGACCTTTGTACATGGCTTCCATTTTTCGGGCAATTCGATCTTTGATATGGGCGGCGATCGCTTTCTCACCGGGACGGCTCCCGCCAATGCGCTCAACACGGGACTGGGGTTAAATGCGTTTACCAACTCCTATGGGGCATCTGTCGCGTTTAGGCTCAGTCCTGGAATTGCAATCAATGCCTTTGGGGGCTACACCGATCTGATGGTGAACGATCGCACCTTTCATGGTGAAATCTGGTACTACGGCGTAGGGTTAGCCTTTCCAGATCTGTTGAAGAAGGGCAGTTTGGGTGGGGTTGTCGTTGGGGTCGAGCCATATCTTGGCAGTGTCGATCGCAACAACATCAGCCTCACTCAATTGGGATTGGCCAATGACACCTCACTGCATGTCGAAGCGTTTTATCGATATCAAGTGAACGATCGGATTTCCATCACGCCCGGCGTTATCTGGGTTACGGCTCCCGATCAGTCCAGAAACAACGCCGATTCTGTGATCGGCACGCTCCGCACAACCTTCTCCTTCTAACGAGCGGTTAGTAGACGACGACCTCGCAGGTGGGTAACTCACCATTTCTGAAGAAGTTGCCCATCGCGTTCTATAGGCTCCCCGATTGTCACAACTCTCGCACAACCTTCTAAAGCTGTGGACTTACCCGTTAAATTGTGGTACTGAAAGAATATGAGTTCAGTATGTCTCAGCAATTTAGAGGTTTGGGTGTGATGGATATGGGAGCTTTATGGATGAATAAGGTGAACGATCGCAGCCTTTTGGTCAGAGTTTTAGCCGGGGTGACGATAGCGACGATCGCGGTAGAGTTGCCTGTTTTGGCGGTTTCTCGACCTGCTCCGATGCGATTGGCTCAAGTGGCTTGTGTGGTCAGTAAGACGACTTCGGTTTTTAGAACGCCAAATCCTAGAGACCCAGAGGTGCTGCCGATTCGTCCGCTGAATGTGGGGACTGCGGTGGCTCTAGTAGAACCGTTACCCAGCGTTCCGCCTGCCCGTGTCCAGATTAAGCCGAGTGGATTTGTGGATTATGCCGCGCTCGATTGTGGAAGACCCACGACTCCCGTCACTCCGCCAAATGCCACCAAAACGAGTGTGTGTCGCCTCGTGAGAAGTACCGTCATTTCAATGGATGTGCGCCGAGACTCCAAGCGTGGGGCAGCGGCGATCGCGGCCGTCGGGGCTAATCAGCGCGTTTTTGTCACACAGGTTGGAGGGGTGACGACTACTCGAAAAGATGCAAACGGCGAAGTGTGGGTAGAAGTTGACCTCCAGCGAACGTTTGGCAGAAATTTCGGAATTTCACCCAGTTTTGGCTGGCTTTCTAACAGCGAACCCGCCGATCCGAGAAGCACTTTGGTCAACGGATGTTAGTTAAACGTGGATTCGAGGAAATCTTTCACTGCGGTTGTCAGTCCAGTCCGCTCCCCAAATTCCAGCAGAGAGAGACTTTGAACGTCGTATCTAAAAGTTCCTCAGAGTTCGAGGTTGGGGGGCAGAAAATTGAAACACCGAAGCGAAGAGGATTCATTCGCCCTAACTTTCTGAATCTTCCTCGCCCTCAGAATCAGATTTCTCAGGTTTCAACAATGGGAAGGCGATCACATCGCGGATACTAGCGGAATCAGTGAGCACCATCACCAAACGATCGATGCCGATCCCCAATCCTCCTGTCGGCGGCATTCCATATTCCAGCGCAGTTAAGAAGTCTTCATCAACGCCATGCGCTTCGAGATCTCCGGCAGCTTTGCGGGCAGCTTGCGCTTCGAGACGTTCTCGCTGATCTAGGGGGTCGGTCAACTCAGAAAAGCTATTGGCAGTTTCACGGCCGACCATAAATAACTCAAATCGTTCCACCAGTCCAGGTTTGGTGCGATGGGGCTTGGCTAACGGAGAAATCTCGATCGGATAATCCAACACAAAAGTTGGCTGAATTAAGGTCGTCTCCACTGTTTGCTCAAAGGCTTCGTTGAGAAGTTTGCCGATCGAGTCACAGTTCTCTACATCCATCAATCCCGCAGTTTTGGCAGCCGATTTTGCCTCGTCTAGAGAGGAGAATTGCGAAAAATCAACGCCCGTTTTTTCCTGAACAATGTCGTGCATGGTTACTCTGCGCCACGGAGGAGTCAGGTCAACCGATTCGCCCTGATAGGTGAGTTGCAGCGTTCCTAAAACCGTTTGCGCGACGGTTGTAATCATGGTTTCAGTCAGAACCATCATGTCTTGATAGTCGGCGTAGGCTTGATAAACCTCGATCGTCGTAAACTCCGGATTGTGTCGAGTCGAAATCCCCTCATTGCGAAAGATCCGCCCCATCTCAAACACCTTTTCAAACCCGCCGACGACCAACCGTTTTAGGTGCAATTCTGTGGCGATTCGCAGATACAAGTCCATGTCCATTGTGTTGTGATAAGTCACAAACGGACGAGCATCTGCGCCCCCAGCTTCTGACATCAGAACGGGCGTTTCGATTTCGATAAAGCCTTGCTGATCAAGGTAGCGACGCATCCCCGCAGTGATTAAGGCGCGTCGTCGAAACGTTTCTCTCACTTCAGGATTGACAATCAAATCGACATATCGCTGGCGGTAACGCTTTGCCACGTCGGTGAGTCCATGCCATTTATCAGGCAGTGGCAGCAGCGATTTCGTTAGCATTGTATAGTCTTTGACATAGACCGAGAGTTCGCCTTTCTCGGTGCGTTTTACCGTGCCTTTTGCGCCGATGATATCTCCCACATCGGTAAGCTGTTTTAGATGGTCAAATGCCTGCGGATCTGCCTCGCCCATGTGTTCTTGAATGCGCTTCTTATCCAGGTAAAGCTGAATGCTGCCTGTTTCATCCTGCAACGTAAAAAACGCCAGTTTACCAAACACCCGCCGCGCAAGAATTCTGCCTGCGATCGCCACCTCGATCTCAATTTCTTCCCCATTGGACAACTCAGCATATTTCTCTTGCAGTTCGTGAGCGGAGTGGGTTGACTGCCAGCGATAAGCGTAGGGGTTAATGCCCAGTTGCTTAAGTTGTTCAGCTTTTTCGATACGAGTGGCACGAAGTTCTTCTGACATAGGGTTACAAACTCCTGGGGACAATACCAGGGGGCTTTCTGGGTCTAAATTACAATCCTTAATTATAGAGGGAAGATACCAAGCTAGACCTCGGCGTGAGCTTTTGAGGAGGGATGGGGGAGGAGGAATGAGGGAGGAGGGAGGAGGGAGGAGGGAGGAGGGAGGAGGGAGGAGGGAGGAGGGAGGAGGGTTCTGCCCAGTGATAGCAAGTGGGTGGGAGAGACGATCGCTTCATCTGGCGATATCAGTAGGAATTTAGACAAACGATCCTGGTTGCTCCCAAACTGCATATTTCAAGATAAGTAGGTGTTCTCTGGAATATACAATTATTTAGCTAGTGCATTCCTCGCATAACTAGTGTGTAGATAGTGAAACTTGCAGAATGGTATTAAGAAATAATAAAAATCTAGTGAAAAAAGAATCTCCAATCTCACAAACTGGTTGTGCTTGATTCTTCCTTACGGTATATTTACTCTCATTAAATGAGATCTTGATTCAGGCATTTTCAGTATTTACCCAGGTTAGCCATCAAGAGCGATCTGGACTCAGGTTATCCTCTGGCTGCTAGTTTGCTCTAATAAAGTTCCAGAAGTAACCGAACGCAAACAATTTGTGCTGTACGTTTGGTCACTCTGTTTATCGTTAATTTTTTGACAAGTTTGGGCTAAAACAATGACGCGATCGGTATCCATCCAGACTCAGATTGTTCCCCCTGCTCGTACCTCCGAGACTCCTTCTGACGAGCGTCCCCCGACAGACACAGCCAAATCAAATCTGCACACACTGGCGGCGGCCTGGGCGAGAAAGTACATCGTCTCAGTCACTTCAGATTATGACGAAGCGCAGATCAAGAAGGTCGATCGCTTCTCGGATTACGCTTCTTTAGAAGGGCGACAATATACCACTGAGAAGCTGATGAAAAGTCTAAAATCAGCCAGCGCTCAGGCCTGGTCGATGACCGAAAATCTTTTGGCAGTCGAAGTGTTGCGTCATGGGATTGATTCTGATTTGCTTGACCCCTGGCAAATTGCAGCAGACTCCCATCAGCTATTTGAGAAGGCCCTAGTGGCGTATGGCGATCGACTCACCCCCCAGCGTCTCTCAGTCGTAATTGGGGATGACTGCGGGCGGCTCCGCCAAAAATATACAGCCGAAGATCCGCGCACGATCGGCTTTGTCAGTATGCAGTTTCACCATACGGGCAAGGTTCTTTTAGACCAGCTTTCTCCTGCCGAGCATCTGCTATTTTCGCCCTACCTCAAAGTAATGGACGATCACATGTATATGCCATTGCGAGATGCTTATCAGGCGGCGGCAAACCATGATGCCGATTCTCCTGAGCTAGTGGCTGTGCAAAATTTGTTGCCGATTAGTAGTCGCGTCGCCCATCGCGTTTGTGATCAAATTCGTCGTCTCAATCCGGGTTATCAAACTTACAGCGGCAGTCTCAACTCATCAGATGTGAGGACTTCTAGCCTGCGCGATGTTGAGATGTTTTTGGTCTATCTATGTCTATGCGCGCTAGAGGGAAATGTCTCTTCGGTGCAGCGCCAATTGTTTCCACTGTGTGTGATGCTCTATCCTCGCCTAAAGGTCAAGTGGCAGATGGTGCAGGATATGTTGCAGGTGATCGGCTGGGAGCTATACGCACAACTCTCTCCCGCAGACATGACGATCTTGATTCCTTATCTACGGACATTATCAGAAATGTTTTCGACAGATGTCTTTCAGGGAGTTTAGTAAGCTACCCAGGAAGTGTCAGGAGCAGTTTTGTAAGTTGAAATCCAAAGACTCTTATCGTGTTGAATAACCTCGATCGACGGTTAGGGGAGATTCTCTCATAGTTGCCCAAAGGCTACAGGTGCGAGGTCACTACTCCAGATTCTAGAAGTTAAACCTGCTGTAAGTTCGACAAAGTTTCTTCGCTTTGCTGTCAAGCTTCTGCCTGCCAACCCCAAATTCTGCGGGACTTTAAGACAAGAATTTTAGTTCAAAGTCCTCTATTTATGAAAGATTTAGGAAGCGTTCTCGGATTGGCAACTGAAGTGAAGAAGTTTGTCGAATTCGTGTTGAAACCTGACATCTGAGACTTGAGAGACAACTGCTCAAATTCAAGAAACTTTTTCATCACTTAAAGAAACTGCAAATTAATTGGACGGAGGGATCTCGATCGGAGTGCACCACCCGCCCATCGTTTTGTACCTTAATTTTTTGGCGACAATCATAAAATTCCATCGCAGTCACTACGCCATCCACGCTGACAGATGCACGATATTCCCAGTGGTTTTTGGCGCTGCGTTTGATTTGAATGATGCAAATCCGCTGCTCGTTTAACGTGCGACAGGTTGCAGCCTCTACCGAAGGTACGATCCCGACAAACAGCAAAAGAGACAGCAACAGAGCAATTGTTTTCATATCTAAAGTTATTAACTAAATCGCGTCAATAGATACCCCTTGAGATAGATGATTTGTGCGAAGATTTTCACTAACTATCTACCTGGTTTAGACGATGCAGCGAATTTACCCGGAATTATTTCATCTTGCCCAAGTTAATATTGCAACGCTTCGCGCTCCTTTACACGACCCACAGATGGCTGATTTTGTCGCCCAAATTCGCGATGTCAATCGAGTTGCCGATGTTGACCCTGGTTTTGTCTGGCGCTTACGCAGTGAAGGAGAAGACGACGCGACAAACATTCGAGCCTTTGAGGACGATCGCATCTTGATCACCCTCACCGTTTGGCGATCGCTCCAGGCGCTATCTGACTATGTTTATCAGGGTGCTCATGCGGGAGTAATGCGCGATCGCCGCCGCTGGTTTGTCAAAACCAATCAACCGATTCTCGCACTCTGGTGGCTCCCAGTTGGAGAATTCCCCACCGTTGAGCAGGCCAAAGAACGCCTGAAACATTTGTGTTTACACGGTTCCACTGCCTACGCTTTCTCATTTGGCAAGCCGTTTCCTAGTCCTGCGGCGATTTCTCCGAGTTATCCAGGGGTTGCTGTGACTCACCCATCTGCGATCGTCACTCCAGAGGTTACGGCCGTCTAATTGTTAACGTGAATTCGATGGGAGTTTTTCGCTTCGGTCTTCAGCGCTTCTGCCCCCCAACCCCCCAATCTGGGGGACTTTTAGATCATAGTCTTCGTTCAAAGTCCCTCACTCGTGGGGGATTTAGGGGGCTGCCCGGATTTGTAACGGCAGCGAAGGATTTCATCGAATTCACGTAATTGTTAACGTCAATTCGAGAAAGTTTATTGCTTGCGCGCTCGGACCCCAATCTCCCCATTCTAGAGAACTTTAAGACCAGATTTTTGGCTCAAACTCTTCCAGAATAGGGGATTGTGGGAGCGTTTCTAGAGCAGTATAAGATCGCACATAGGCTGCAAATGTTTGAACGAGAATGCAAGGTTTTAGAGGATGCTTTAAAGGTCTTTTGTTGTGAAGATAGAGACTCGGAGATCCCGCCCGCTTAAAAGGGGGATTTTAAACCTGGTTCCTCCCTTTTTAAGGGTGCTAGGGGGGATCTAACCCGTTCTGCTAGCAGCGAGATGACTTTTAAGACATCCTCTTACATTCTTTTAGTCGCATTAAACTGCAATTTCCTCGTACTTAAGTTGCAAAATCACTAAATGAATCGCGCATCTGTAATTCTCTAGAACCACAATTTATCTCTACGCTTTGTCTACTAGACTCTTGAAATTGCACTCTTAAACGTCCGCATAGCTTCTAGCCAGTCTGTTTCGCCAATTAAAACACAGCGAGAAAGTAGCTCAATGTCTAAATTTGCTAGTTCGGGAATTTGGCTTTTGTAAATTCGGGTGTACCCGCTCTCTCCTAACCGATACAGGGTGAGCAGTCCATCCTTCCAAAGCCAAACTTCAGGTACTCTTAACGCTTGATAACGTTCTAACTTTGTGACAGAACCGCTTGTAAAGATGACCTCAATGGAAAGATCTGGAATGGATTTAGCTTCCCCAAAGCAGTAGGATTCATCCGCCTGAGCAGAAGCCACTCCTTCCTGCTCCTGGGTAACAGCGCCGGTCGGAATTATCCGAATATCCCACTCAAAAAAGAATGTTTCGAGGAGAGCCGCGATGACTTTTTTGAAAATTTCGTGCGGTTGCCCTGGCATGAATACTTCAACCACTCCTTCATAAAAGCTCAACCGCACACCTGGGTGTCCTTCTAAGCCCTTTTGAATACATTTGAATTGTTCCCAGGTGCGATCGTAGTAGACGGCTACCTTATCTTCTGACAATCTTGGTTTTTCAAGCGCCTGTGTCATGATTGGCTTCGCTCCAAATGCTCTCTGTGATCCATCCGCCAAATCGTTTTGTCTATTTTAAACTCAGCATCAGTTCTAGACTTCGCATACAGAGAAGAAACCACCAGCGAACCTCAACCAGTACTGGGGTCAGGTGCGGTTATGGCTAGATTTGGTGCTGAGTTTAACAGACACTTTTAGCCTGACTGGACTGAGTGATTTGCAAGTATTGCGCGACAATTTTTTAGTTTTTGCGTGACAAATTGCAACTTACGGGCGACCAGGCAGTAGCTTAAATGTCCAGATCGGTCAGATTCATCTTCGGCCCATAGGTTTCGATAAACTCGCGACGGGGAGCGACTCGATCGCCCATCAGCACCGTAAACACGCGATCGGCTTCAGCAGCGTCTTCGATCTCAACTCGTTTTAGCGTCCGGGTTTCAGGATTCATGGTCGTATCCCAGAGTTGCTGAGGCATCATTTCGCCCAGTCCCTTAAATCGCTGAATCGTGTAGTTGGCGTTTTGGGGAAATTCGGAGATGCGCTGTTGCAGCTCGCGATCGCTATAGCAATAGAAATGATTGCGTCCTCGCTCTAATTTATAAAGCGGCGGACAGGCGATATACACAAAGCCTTGGTCAACCATCAACCGCTGATAGCGATAAAAGAACGTCAGCAGCAACGTGCGAATGTGTGCGCCATCTACGTCTGCATCAGTCATGATTACAATTCGGTGATAGCGCAGTTGAGACGAGTCAAACTCTTCACCTTTAATCCCCAATCCCAACGCCGTGATCAACGCTTGAATTTCAGTATTCTTGTAAATTTTCGCGTCATCCGTTTTCTCAATGTTGAGAATCTTACCCCGCAGCGGCAAGATTGCCTGAAAACGCCGATCGCGCCCTTGCTTGGCACTGTTATGAACAAAGACACCACCCGCCAACGCAAAGTTATGAGTGTGGGGCACTTCAATGTCATAGACATCAAACTGCTCAGTCAACGACTCCACTGAAACAACGCGATGATTATAGTTTGAAACTGCTTCCAGCGCTTGACTCGGCGAACCGTCAAAATAGCGATCGCAAAAGGTTTCAAACTTCAGCAGTGACTTATCTCTGGTTTGGATTCGGTAAGCTCGATAAGCCTCCAAATCTGTCGTTCCTTGCTCAACTTCAATTTGCTTGAGAACCTTGAGGGTTTTCTGATAATAGGTCTGCTGCAAGGCAAGTTTGCGCTGCGATCGAAACTCAGGTGTCCATTGCTCTTTTGTTTTTTGTCGCCGCCAAGCCAGCAAATCGGCATCTTGCCACTGTGTTTCTGCTTGCTGAGACAGCATTTCTCGTGCTTCAGGATGTTGTGCAAAGAACTGAGTAACTCGTTCTGATTGAGCTAAACGGTTTTCTTGAACGCTCCAATAGTCTCGCTGCGCCTGATTGAGATAAGCCGCGTTTTGCTGACGATACAATGAGTTTGTGTTGTAGAACGTCTGCCACTGCGCCATCATGTAGGCTTTGTAAGTCTTATCTTGCCATTGCGCCTTTGCTTGCTCAGAAAGAATTTGGCGTGTTTTGGGCTGCTTCATGCGATCGCTCATCTTGGCGCGAAATGCCGCATCTTGATGAATTGATCGACACTTTTCAACCACATCGGCTCGATGCAGTGTTTTAGATAATTGAAGACGATGCAGTTCTAGATGCTCGGTTGCAGATAAGCGTTGGATGTTGGAGGGATTGTTGTTGCGTTTGTTGAAATCAAGGTGATGACGATGATCTCCAGAAGCTTTGGAATAGACCCCTTGCCAGCAGTTATACCAATCCGCTAAAACGTGGGTAAATAGCCATGAGTCGCTGCGGGGGTTCCAGACCATTTCGTAGCCGTCGATCGTGATTCCGCTTTCGGCTGTGCTGGAGAGCTTGCGGTAGAGCGGCATTAGCGAATCGTGAGAAGTCAACTCAGCGGCAGGCTTATAGGTGCCATCTCGTAACATAAAGCGGTGGTCAGGCGTACAGACAATTTCTTCACCATTGTCTAGTGTGACCTTGACGACAGTCGCATTCTGTTTTGTGATGCGCGGGTTGATGATCTGCTCCAGTCCGATCGAGCCGTCTTTGCGAATGGTGTAGCAGAAATGCTCTCGGCCGATCGCCTGTTCTGCCACGATTTCTTCAAAGCTGAGATGACGACCATCTGCCAAAGCAACCTGTGTATCTCCCCGAAAACAACCGCCCGCAGAATCACCTTCCACGATGAAGATTTCCGATTCGCCAGGGTCACGCGACGCACAATCCGCCAGCTTACCGGGCAGCGTCGAAGATTCTAAAACAGACTTACGTCGGACTAATTCTCTAGCTCGACGGGCCGCTTCTGCCGCATTAAAGGCCTGAATCGCCTTTTCGAGAATGGCATCCGCAACGCCAGGACGAAACTCCAGATACTCCGTCAACACCTCGCCCACCAGCGAATCGACGATGCCTCGAACTTCGGTATTGCCCAGCTTTGTCTTGGTTTGTCCTTCAAATTCGGGGTCAGGGACTTTGACCGAAATCACGCCCGTCAACCCTTCGCGAATGTTTTCTCCGGCAAGATTGGATTCGCCTTCTTTGATTTTGTTGCGTTTACGAGCGATCGCGTTCAGCGTTCGAGTCAGAACCGCCTTCAAGCCTTCTAAGTGGGTGCCGCCGTCGATCGTGCGAATGTTATTGGCAAAGCCGAGAATATTATCGGTGTAAGCATCCACACACCATTGCAGCGAGACTTCCACCTGGACATTGTTGCGTTCGCCATGCACAAAGATCACTTCTTCGTGGAGCGGCTGCTTGTCGCGGTTCATGTAGCTGATGTATTCGCGAATCCCGCCTTCATAGAAGTAGGTTTCGACGTGTGGCTGACCGTCTTCGAGCGAGTCGGGGCGGCTGTCGCTAAAGGTGATTCTCACGCCACCATTCAAGTAGGCCAACTCTCTGAGGCGGCCGGCGATCGTCGAGTAGTCAAACTCAATACTCGTTACAAAAATCGTGGTATCAGGCAAAAAAGAAACGGAGGTGCCTGTACGAGCGGGGTCTGGCGATGGTTTGACTTCTAGAGTGCCGATCGCAATGCCGCGCTCAAAGCGCTGAGTGTGGACTTTTTTCTCACGCCAAACGCTGACTTCGACCCATTCAGATAAGGCGTTAACGACCGAGATCCCCACGCCGTGAAGGCCGCCAGAGACTTTGTAGCCACCGCCGCCAAACTTTCCGCCTGCGTGGAGGATCGTCATGACCGTTTCGAGGGCCGACTTACCCGTGCGGGGGTGAATGTCGGTCGGGATGCCGCGCCCATCGTCTGTGACCGAGACGGAACCATCGGCATTGAGGCTGACTTCGATATTTTTGCAGTAGCCCGCCAGCGCCTCATCGACTGAGTTGTCTACAACCTCGTAAACTAAGTGGTGAAGTCCTCGTGGGCCTGTACTTCCGATGTACATTCCGGGCCGCTTCCGAACAGGCTCAAGACCTTCGAGGACTTGAATCTGATCAGCACCGTAGTTAGTTGTCATAAGTGAAGCGCTCCATTGGGCAGTCTGAAACTCTCTAATGATTCAGAGGACAAATTCTATAAAAATTTTAGCACAAAAGCCTTATAAGCGATTTATGAGCAATCTCAAGCGGATTTCATGATGGGGATGGATCAGTCTATTTTGCCTAAAGATTTTGGAAACGATCGCCCTCTCCCTCAAACCAATACAAACGTACCCTATCTCATTGTAATCTGTGGAGCCACCGCCACAGGAAAATCTGGGTTGGCGCTTGCGATCGCCCAACGGTTAAATTCAGCCATTGTCAGCGCCGATTCCCGTCAAGTGTATCGAGAGTTTAACATCGGAACTGCAAAACCAACCCTCTCAGAGCAAAAACAAGTTCCCCACCATCTCATTGACGTTTGTGACCCCACCGAAACGCTGACCCTGGCAGAGTATCAAACGCAAGCAAGACAAACGATCGAGCAACATCCTGGTTTCTCACTTCCCCTCTCCAAACCAGAAGGTTCTACAAAAAACGCCTCACGCCTCACGCCTCACGCCTCACTTTTAGTCGGCGGCACCGGACTCTATATTAAATCGATCGTTCAAGGTCTCAAAATTCCCAGAGTCTCGCCTCAGCCAGAATTGCGATCGCAGCTTCAATCTCTCGGTCAGGGTCAGCTTTATCACTTCTTACAGCAGGTCGATCCCGCTTCCGCTCAAAAGATTCATGCCAATGATCAGGTGCGAACGCTGCGAGCATTGGAAGTGTTTTATGTGACGGGTCGCCCGATTTCTGAGCAGCAGGGTGAGACTCCGCCCATGTATCCGATTCTGCAAATTGGACTGGATTGTGTCGATGTCGAGGCGGGCGACCCCTTGCGGGTAACTCGAGGAGATCGTCGCATTCAAAAACGCACAGCCCAAATGATCGAGTTGGGATTTGAAACAGAAGTGCGATCGCTGTGCGAGAAGTATGGCGAAGATTTGCCCCTATTGGATACGCTCGGATATCGCGAAATGAAATCGTATCTTAGAGGTGAGATTTCTCTAACTGAAGCGCAGAAAGCGATCGTTCTGCATACGCGCCAATTTGCCAAACGTCAGCGCACCTGGTTTCGAGCAGATTTGAGAATTGAATGGTTTGATGCCGATCGCCCCGATTTACTAGAACAGGTCTGGCAGCGAATCCAGAATTTTGTAGATAATGAAGTCGCTAAAGCAGAGTGAAAATTTATGAGCAGCGTTTCTGAGATTACAGTGAAGACGATCGACGGCACAGACAAAAAGCTGGCAGACTACGCCGGAAACGTGTTGCTCGTGGTCAATGTGGCTTCTTACTGCGGTTATACGCCTCAATACAAAGGGCTAGAACAACTCAATCAACAATACAAAGACAAAGGGTTGCGCGTGTTGGGCTTTCCCTGCAACGATTTTGGAGCGCAGGAACCTGGAACCAATGAGGAAATTGTGCAGTTTTGCGATAGCAGCTATGGGGTAACGTTTGAGCTATTTGACAAAGTTCACGCCAAAGGAGCCAATCAGCATCCACTCTACAAAACCTTGACGGATTCTGTGATTCCCGCAGGCGATGTGAGTTGGAATTTTGAGAAATTTCTCATTAGCAAAACAGGTGAAGTTATCGCTCGATATCGCAGCAGTGTGGCACCCAATTCTTCAGAATTAGCGAGTGCGATCGAGCAAGCATTAGCCAAGTAATCGGAGAGCGATCGACCAATGACTATCATCCTTGCAAAATGGACAATTGACGACTATCACAAGATGATCGAAGCGGGCATTTTGGACGATCGCCACGTCGAATTACTCAACGGAGAAATCACAGAAATGTCGCTCGAAGGAGAACCCCACGCCCACCTCAGCACTCGATCGGCTGACTATTTGAGAGAGTTATTGCGAGGTCGCGCCCACATTCGAGTAGACAAACCGATCACATTACCAGGCAATTCAGAACCCGAACCCGACATTGCGATCGTTCAATCTTTAGGTGATATTTATTTCGATCATCATCCCTATCCAGAAGACATTTTTTGGCTGATTGAATTCTCTAATTCTAGTTTGGCAAAAGATCTAGAGATCAAGAGCAAAATTTATGCAAAAGTGAGCATTCCTGAATATTGGGTCGTTAATTTGCAGAAGATGGAATTAATTGTTTTTCGAGAATCGATCGACGGCAATTATCAATCTCAAATCACGCTAAATGAAGCAGAAATAACGCCTATTTCATTCCCAGATATTTCGGTTTCTATCAGTCAGCTATTGAAGAAATAAGACGAGCACCCTTACTTTTTGATTCATGTTTTTATTTCTGTCTAAACTGCTGCCTTTGTTTTTTTATCCATTGGGGTTGAGTTGTTTGTTGCTGATTGTGACCTTTATTTTGGTGTGGAAGCGACCGAGATTAGCCGCCTTTACGATCGCGCTCACCTTGATCATTCTTCTCGTCAGCAGTAGCGCCTGGGCCAGTGATTGGCTGGTACGATCGCTCGAATTTCAAAATATTCCATCGGGTGAAGTGCCCAAAGCAGAGGCGATCGTCGTCCTGGGTGGCGCAACCGAGTCGCAAGTTCCCCCGCGTCCCTGGGTCGAAATTCGAGAAGAAGGCGATCGCGTTCTCTACGCTGCAAAACTGTACCGCGAGGGCAAAGCACCCCGTTTGATTCTCAGCGGTGGCCGCCTTGAGTGGAATCGTGGAGTCAACGCCGAATCATCCGATATGGCAACACTATTAGAAGCGATGGGTGTACCCAAATCAGCAATACTCGAAGACTCCACTTCGCTCAACACGCGCGAGAATGCTGTGAATGTAAAACAGATCATGGACGCGCAAAAGATTCGACAAATTTTGTTAGTCACTTCTGCATTGCACATGCCCCGATCGCTATTAATTTTCAAAAGGGTGGGCGTAACTGCGATCGCCGCTCCAGCCGACTTTACTGCCCTACAGCTTGACAAGCCAGAAGCCAGAGCCAGTCTAGAGTTAAACACGCTTAACACGCTACCCGATGCCGAGCAACTCCGACGCACCACCAGAGCGCTCAAAGAATATGTAGGTATTGCCGTCTATTGGCTAAGAGGCTGGATTTAACCAAGGTTGTAAAATTCTTTGGGTTAGAAATCTTGTCTCAAAGTCCTCCAGAATTAGGGGCAGAAGGACAAATAACGCAGCGGAAGACCTCAATCTCTTCGAGTGACCCGCACGGAGTCAAATTGAGGTATTTTTAATGTTCGAGTGTTGGTCTAGCTTCTACAATAGGAGAGCAATATAAAGTTTTGTAAAAATTATGAGTCTTAGCATCGACGAAATTTCGAGCCAGCTTGACAGTGAAAGTTCGCGCGATCGCATGATTGCTTTAGCATCTCTGCGACATATTCCTGCCGAAGAAGCGGTGCCGTTGATCAAAAAAGTGTTGAATGACGAGAGCTTACAGATTCGATCGATGGCGGTCTTTGCACTGGGACTCAAGCAAACCGACGAATGCTATCCGATTTTGATTCACCTGTTGGAAAATGAGAAAGACTATGGAATTCGTGCAGATGCGGCGGGTGCGCTGGGGTATCTAGAAGACATTCGGGCTTTTGAACCGTTAGTTCGCGCCTTTTACGAAGACACGGATTGGCTGGTGCGATTTAGTGCGGCCGTCGCGTTGGGCAATCTCAAAGATCCTCGCGCCAGAGATGTGCTGGTTCGCGCCCTGGATAGTGAAGAAGTCGTGCTACAACAGGCGGCGATCGCGGCTCTTGGTGAAATCAAAGCGGTCGATGCAGTCGATCAGGTGTTGAGATTTGCTCAGTCCGACGATTGGCTGGTGCGCCAGAGATTGGCCGAAGCGTTGAGCCACATGCCCAGCGAAAAGAGTATTTCAGCCCTCAAGTATTTAGAAAAAGACAGCAACCCCAGTGTGGCGCAGGCTTCTCGATTGTCGCTGCAAAAGCTGATGAGGGAAGAAGCATAAAAGACAGAGGTTCCTTTGTTTGTCAGATTCAGAATTTGTTGAATGCCGATCGAGTCTGGAGTGATCAAAACGAGCCTCGATCGCACTCAAGGGAACCAGAGATCTGATAATTCTTCTACTCAGCATTTCTCAGCGCTCGAATGTCAGTGTCCATAATCAAACCAATGTTGCGGGTGATCTTGTCGATGGCCCAATTCCACCATTGAATCTCTAAAAGTTGGGCAATCTCAGCCTCACTAAACCGCAGTTTGAGCACACGAGCAGGATTTCCCCCCGCGATCGTATAAGGCGGAACGTCCTTTACCACAACTGACTTCGCAGCAATCACCGCCCCATCTCCAATTTGTACACCTGGCATGATCAGCGATTCATAGCCAATCCACACGTCGTTTCCGACTATCGTATCGCCTCGACTGGGCAGATCCATTAGCTTAGACATTTCGGCTTCCCAGTCTCCGCCAAAAATGGGAAATGGATACGTGGAAATGCCATCTAGCTTGTGGTTTGCGCCATTCATGATGAACTTAACATTCGTCGCAATGGCGCAAAACTTACCGATGATCAGTCGATCGCTCCCATAGTTGTAGAGAACGTTTCGCTCAAAACCCTGGGGATCGATCGGATCGTCATAATACGAAAAGTCACCCACGATGATGTTGGGCGACATCACACAATTTTTGAGGAAACAGATGCGCGGTTGATGAGCGATCGGATAGCGCTGATGGGGGTCAGGTTCCATCTCAACTAGCCATTCCACACGCGATCGAGAATCGTCTGCGGTGAGAGGTCTGTCATCTTCCCGGTAGGGGACTTAATGCCCAAAACTCGTTCACTCTTGGGCAGCAGTTTGTCGGGATCAGTCGGCCCAAATAACGCCAACGTGTAAGTTTGAGCGGCGATCGCTAAATGCATCGGAGCGCTATCAGTACAGAGCATCAGACTCGCTCCCGCAATCATCGCTACCAGTTTGCCAATATTGTCGGGTGACGTGACTTTGAGTTTGGGAAGGGTTTGGGTCAGAGCGCCGACGATCGCCCCATCATCCGGGCCTTTGATCAGGACGATCGGTAATTCTGGTTGACGTTGCTGAAAATCCCGAATAATCGCTTGCCAGCTTTCGACGGGATAAAGTTTGTCGATGCCTTTCTGTTGAGAAAGCTCACTCGCGCCGCCGTGAATCACCACATAGCGACCGTCTTGAATGCCCAACCGCTTGCGCTCACCGTCTGCCCACTCCAAATCTTTGGTCGGCACACTCACCGATAATTCTGGCGTTGGCGTATTGATCCCCAAGCCTTTGAGCAGGTCATGGTACATCGTCGCCGCATACTGATCCGAGTTAAGCGGAATGGTCTTCGTCAAAAACAGCTTCGACGTTGACCCCGACCCGTAGCCAATCCGCGTCGGAACACCACTCAACCATAGCAAAAATCCCACCGATCCCCGCTGTCCTAGTGTTAGCGCCAGATCGTACTCGCGATCGCGAATCACTCCCAACAGATTGCCAAAATCAGCGAGGCTGTTGCTGCCTTTAAAGTCAAACAAAATCGTATCGTTGACAGACTTAGAAACTCGATAAGCGCCTTTCGCTCTCGGCTCAACCACTACATCGATCTGGGCATCAGGATACGCCTTTTTGAGATCTTCGATCGTCGGGAAGAATAGAATTTGATCGCCAATTCCGCCAGGAACTAGAGCAAGGATTCTCATAACATTTCTTTAAGCGCTGTCCGCTCACTATTCTATGTGAATTTGACGTACTTCCCCGGCTGAAGCGCGGGGGATTCTCAAAGGCAGCTATGAAGTGGGCTGAAGCACCACTTCTCCACCTTTCTTCCTGCTTCTTGGACTCTTAACTAGACTGTTACCAGTCCCCGTCAGACCGTCTCCACAGGCAATTTGATCCACGCTGCGTCCCAGCGCAGAGATGCCGCGATTGCGGATCACTTGTGCGGCTGCCACATCTCGATGAGTCGTGTAACCGCATTCAGGACAAGCATGAAGCCTGTCACTCAAACGTTTTTTTCCGGTATGCGTATCGCACTGTGGGCACACCTGCGAGGTGTAATCCTTGTTCACCTTGTCAAAGTAAACGCCGCGCTTCCAGCACACCCATTCCAGGATTGAAGCAAATTGCCCAAACCCAGCATCGAGCGTGTGCTTTCCGAGCATTCCTTTCGCCCATGTGCGGAAATCGATATCCTCGATAAACAGCATTCCAGCTTCGTCACAGAGTTTGTGAGCCAGCTTGAAATGCCAGTCTTTACGAGTGTCCGCAATCCGCTGATGCAACCTTGCAATCTTCCGAGTGAGTTTGTGTTGATTGTTTGAGCCTTTCTGCTTATGTTTCAGTCTGCGTTGTAGCAATTTCAGCTTACGGTGCAATGAATCTAAGAATCGAGGGCGTTCAATCAACGCTCCATCGGACGTTGCAGCAAACTTATCCAGTCCCAAATCAATCCCACGCGGATACCCACTCGGAACTGGATCAGGGACGTTCACATCACTTTCGAGCGTGAACATGAGGAAGTATCCCGAAGCTTTGCGAACCACGCGAACCTGCTTCACAACGAAGCCGTCCGGTATTTCACGAGACTTGACATACTCTATCCAGCCCAACTGAGGCAGCTTGATTTGATTGCCTTTGAGGAACTGAGCTTTTCCCAACTGCGGATACACAAACGAGCGCATCCGATATCGGTGCTTGAATCGAGGGAATCCCATCCCCTTACGCTTCATGTCTACAAAAGCCGCTTCCAGCTTTCTCAGAACTTGCTGCAATACTTGAGCATTGACCGTTTTAAGTTCTGGGAATTGCTCCTTAGCTGCTGTCAGTGTTTTGCACTGTGCAGCCCAGTTAGGAGAAGGCTCGTCAGCAGAGATGATGTATTCAGAAGTAATCGAACAGGCGTTAATTGGACACTTGCGAGAATTCAGCCAGTCTTTACGCTCACGAAGCGCAAAATTCCACACCTTTCGACACACGGTTAAGGTGTGTTCGATTAGCTGGACTTGCTCATCTGTGGGCATTGCTTTGTACTCGTAAGTTAGGCTTAACATTGTTCAATTCCCTCCTACTAAATTGTATACTGTTTAGTAAGAGGATTCCGGGAAAACCGATAGATACTCTAGAACCCGGACACACAGCAGGCTAAAGCCTGTGGTTAGCTTTCACCCCTCGGTTAGAAACCGAAGGCTCTCGGCATGATCCAGGTAGATCGATTAAACTCATCCGAACGTGACCAATTGATCTTTTTTCTCTTTCTAATTTGAGGCATTTTCGTGTATTTACTCATTCCCGCAGCCGGATCAGGGCGACGCATGGGCAGCGCGTGGCAAAGTCAGGGCAAACCCCCTCGCAACAAACTACTGCTGCAACTTCGGGGCAAGCCTCTGATCGCTTGGACGCTGATTGCCGCAGAAGCTGCCGACTCGATTCGCTGGATTGGCATAATCGGTCAACCCGACGACTGGGAAGCGTTTAAGCAGATTATCGCATCCTTGGCGCTCACCAAATCTGTGCAGTTCATTCAAGGAGGCGCAACCCGGCAAGAATCGGTGTATCACGGCTTACAGGCACTTCCCCCCGATGCAGATCAGGTGTTGATTCATGATGGGGCGAGATGTCTGGCAACTCCGGATCTGCTCGATCGCTGTTCTCAAGCGCTGCTGACCTGTTCGGGATTTGTGGCGGCGGTTCCCGTGAAAGACACGATTAAGGTCGTCGATGCTGATCGCGTGGTCAAAAGTACGCCCGATCGCAGTCAACTCTGGGCCGCCCAAACGCCTCAAGGCTTCTCAGTCCCGCTACTTAAGAAGTGCCATGCTGAGGGCCGTGAGCATGGATGGGAAGTGACAGACGACGCAGCCCTGTTTGAGAAATGTGGCTTGCCCGTACAAATTGTTGAAGGCGAAGAAGCCAATTTGAAAGTGACGACTCCGATGGATTTGGCGATCGCTGACTTTATTCTTCGACAACGAGAAGCGTAGGTAACTGGTTACGGTGAGAAGATTGAATCCATGCCAAAAAACGGCTCACTTCAACTCTTTGAGCACCTTCTCTACTTGACTGACTTCTTCGGACTTGCCCTGTTGCTGATAGAGAGAGCGGGCCTGCTCAAAAGCAGAGATTGCCTCAGAGGATCGATTGCGGGCCCGGAGCGCCGTTCCTAATTGAAAGTACGCACGAGGATTTTGTGGCTCAAGCTCAATGACTTCTCGATAAACCAAAATTGCCCGCATGTATTCCTGCTGCTCTAGTGCCAACTCTCCTAAAGCGACTTGAGCATCCACCAGTTTGGGACTGACATTGACCGCCCGTTGATAAGAAGACAGAGCGCCCTGGATATCGCCCGTTTGCTGCAAGATTTTGCCGACTTGAAGGTGCAGCTTGCCGTTGGTGGGATCGCGTTTGATAGCTCGATTAAAAGCTGCTAGTGCCGCAGGTCGATCGCCCTGACTCAACCAGGCCATCCCTAATCCAATTTGAGCGTTGCTGTTGCGAGGATCAAGCTCAACGGCGCGATTTAAGGCAGCGATCGCTTGTTTGGGCTGATCTTGTTGAAGCAGCATGAACCCGATCGAAGCTTGAGCTTGAGCATTTTTGGGATCGAGAGAGATGACTCGTCGATAGGTTTCGATCGCTTTGTCGTATTGACCCTGACGCAGTAGAACGGCTCCCAAACCCAGATGAGCATTGAGATTTTTGGGAGCAAGCTGAGTAGCTCGACGATAAGCGGTCGTGGCGGCGGCATCGTCTCCTAAATTAGCCAGACTAAAGGCGAGGGCGTACTCAAAATCAGGATTGCTCGGATCAAGCACGATCGCTTGCTGATAAGCCTGCACCGCTGCCTGAAAGTTACCTTTTTGGGCTTGGATGTAGCCGATTCCAGAAAAGATTCGGGGATTTTTTTCGTCGATCGCGGCGGCTCTCTGATAGATTGCCAGGGCTTCTGCCAGGTTGCCTCCGTCTAACAAGTCACGCCCCTGTTGCAGCAAATCATTGAGGTCTGACTGGGTGGCGTTTAGATTAGACGCTTGTGCCAAAACGCTTTGAGGAGGCAAAATCAACAATCCGCCCAATAGCAGGCAGGCCATCTGCGTCAGCAGATATCTCTTCGAGAGCGCGACGTTTGATCCGTGCCAAGGCGATCGATCAGAAATTCTAGACATGGTGCGGTGCAGAGGAATGGAAGTATCAGATCGGTTATTATTTGTTTTTGTAATATTACTTGTTTTTGTAAATGGAAAAGACTGCCCTCCTGAAAGCACTAAAGCTCCGTCCAAGAAAGTTTTATGATTCTACCAACATCTCATCCTTTTACATAACTTCACGTTACACGATCAGAAAATTTGCCGACCTGTGAGGAGATAGGTCTTCATTTCTCCTTTGCTTTTGATAGAGATGGCACCTCTTTTGGTGAAGTGATACTGATGCTTTAGTAATTGATAAGTGGTTGCCGAAACTTGGATTTGTCCGGTTAATCCGTGAGACTCCATGCGATTTGCAGTGTTCACAGTGTCACCCCACAGATCGTAAATAAATTTTTTAACCCCAATCACGCCTGCGACGACCGAGCCACTGTGAATTCCAATCCGCATTCTAAACTCTTTGTGGTTCTTGAGATTAAATTGAGCCAGGGCTGCTTGCATTTCTAACGCCATTTCTGCGATCGCCTGAGCGTGATCCTTGCGTCGATTGGGCACGCCTCCTACAACCATATAGGCATCCCCGATCGTTTTGATTTTTTCTAACCCGTAGCGATCGCTCAAGTGATCAAATGCCGAAAAGATTTCGTTGAGCAAGCTGACCAATTCGATCGGCGAAAGGCTGACTGTCAACTGTGTAAACCCCACCAGATCCGCAAACAAAACCGTTGTCTCATCAAACTGTTCGGCGATACCGCTCCATTGATTGCCCGGTTGTTCGAGTTTGATTTGTTCTTGTTTGAGACGATCGACAATCGATCGGGGCAGCACATTGCACAAGAGATGCTCAGTCTGGCGCTGCTGATCAGAAAGGGCGATTTCGGCTCGTTTGCGCTGGATAAATTCACCCAACTGATTGCCAATTACCATCAAAGTCTGAATCAAGGCAGGGTCGGGCTGTCTGACCTCGCGGCTCAAAAATGTCACCACGCCCAAAACTTCGTTGTTGCTGTAAATTGGAACGCCGAAGGCTGCGTGTAGTCCGGCTTGGACGGCGACCCCTTGCGGGTAACTCGAAGAAATCGTCGAGGGCAAAAAATCTGCCTGAGCTACATCTGAGATCCACAGGGGAGATTGGTCTTTCCAGATTTGTCCGGGCAGCCCTGCGCCGAAGGTAAACGTGGTCTCGCGCATGGCCTTCACATACTTTAGAGCGCCGCTCAAGGGTCTAGACCAGATTTCTACACAGTGCAAGCCCAACGCAGAACAGCGCGGAAATTCTTCTGGCAAAAGGGGCCATTCTTCGGTGACGTGTTCTTGAGGCATCCACAGTTCAACGATGTCCCATTCCAGGCTTTGACAAATCGCGGGCAAGAGTTTTGCAACGGCCGTCGCCAGCGTTGGAGATCTGGAGAGAATGCCGCTGGTCGTATACTGAGCCATCAACCGCTGCTGAGTGCGCTGCTGCTCGGTGACATCTCGACCGATGTAGATAAAGTCTGTGTTTTGATCGAGTCCGGTCTGGATCATTGAGCAAGAAAAAGCAATCGATCGCTTCTCTCCCGTTTTGGTTTGACAGACGACTTCAACCTCTCTCAAGACTCTGCCCTGAAAAGCCACCGACGGCTGAATGGCTTGAGGCATAAAGTTTGGGTCGGCAATGATCAGGGAGAGCGGCTGGTGAATGAGGTCTTGGCGATCGTATTCCAGCAGTTCTTGAGTCGCTTGATTGACGGTTTTGATGATTCCTAGCGAAGTGGTGACGATTAGCGCGTCCGCCATCGATGTGATGATTTTATCGACATATTTTTTAGAGGTTTCTAATGCGCCAAGAAGCAGGCTCATTTCGTTAGCGCCCTGCACCAGACTTTGTTCGAGCGTCATGCGTTCAGAAACGTCTTCTAAAAAAAGAATCAGCGAACGGTTGCAGTCACCTTCGTTATGCTTGAGGGCGTAGAGGTCAAAGTAACGCTGAGAACCATCTGGCAAAGCACGAGCGATCGCGCTGAGGCGAAAGTCCGATCGCTGTCCTTGTATGACGGCTTCTAGATCAGCTTCGACCCCAAACAACTCTGGCAACCCCAGACAACAATGCTTTCCGGGGACAAATCCATCTGAGGTGTCTGCGTATTGATGAACGTCGATCGAGGTTTCTACGATTTCTAGCTGCTGATTGAGCGTCAGATATTCAATTCCACGCAGCGATAATAAGTTTTTGAATAGAGCCGTCATTCTGCTGAGTTTGTGACCAAACGCTTGAAGTTGTTGGGGTGGACACTCACCTCAAGCTGTTTCACATCAGAACTCTGTTGAGACGCACGTACCCTGGTGACTACAGTTCCCACTCTGGTTGAAAGATCCAACGCTTTGCTTGGGTTCTTAGGAGCGTGAATTGAATAAGATCGATGATTGCCTGGTTGCTTCGCCCCCTAAATCCCCCAGTCTGGGGGACTTTGAGAAAGCAGACATTCTAGAATTTAAGGCAGTTTCGCGGTTCAAAGTCCGCCAAATTTGAGGGATTTAGGGGGCAGAAGCCGAATTAAACGACGCGAAACCGCGAGAATTACAGGCTGTTTAATTCACGATCCTTAGCGTCTCCATTCTTGAAGGGCGATCGCAACTCCTCGTCCCAGTTCTGAATCACGCTCACGTTGAGATAGCTGTTCTAATCGCTGGTATGCCGTGTCAGGCGCGAGGGTTTTGAGGGCAGAAATCACATGCAGCCGGACGTTGACACTGGGATCAGCCAGCAGATCGATCAGTGGGTTGACAGCGTTGGGGTCGCCGAGTTGTCCGAGGGCCAGGGCGAGAGATTGACGGGCAGTGGTCGATCGCGCAAAAGCCGCTTCGTGAGTCAGCAGGTCTAACAAGATTTGGGTGGCTTGGGGTTTGAGGTCAGGCTGATCGACTCGTCCCAAAACGACTAAAATCTCCTGACGTACCGCTTCCGCCAAAGGCAATTGGATCAGGGCGCGATGGAGATACTGTAACGCCTCTGATCGACCTGCCCAACTCAAAGCGCGAACTAGCTCGATCGCCAACGGTTCGGGGGTGTGAATCGACTGAAGAGATTGAAAAAGCGCTTTTATCGCCTCCAAGCTGCCCAATCGACCCAGGGAGATCGCGGTTTGTTTGCACACGTCTAGATTCCAATCCAACAGCAACGGACGCAGGTGAGCAACGAGATCGAGCGCTGTCGCTTCGGCGGCACAAAATCCTAAAGCAATCACGGTAGCGCGTCTGACCGCAGCGATCGGATCTTGAAGCGCACCGATCAAAGCCGCAGAAATTTCAGGATGATGGAAGCTTCCCAAGGACTCGATCGCCATCGCCCGAATCTGAGGATCAGCATCATTCACCACTTCTAGCAATAAAGGAACGGTTGCCGGACGACGCATCTGAGTCAACGCCTGGGCTGCGACTAAACGAGTCTTATCGGATTGCAGCAACCCTTGCAAAGTTGCGATCGCCCCCTCTCCCAAAGCTACCAACACGCTCACCGCCATGCCCCGCAGTTCTTCTTGATCAGAGGTTTTGAGCAGACGCACGATCGCCGCCAACACATCGGGATGAGCAAACCCGCCCAAAATACGCACCGCAAACCATTGAGCCTCAGAATCTGCGTCAGATTCGAGAAGGGCAATGAGAGGCGCGATCGCTCGGTTTCCCAGGGTCGGAAACACTTTGGCAACGTCCCATCGATCCTGAAAGTCGCCGCCCTCAAGAACCCGTAGCGCCAGATCTAGAAGTGAGTCAAGTTCGATGGGTGTCTCGATCGCACCCTGAGATTCACTTAATAGAAGTTGCTGAAGGTCTTGACTAACGATCGACCACTCTTCCTGCTGGGCAGCCTGTTGTGCCTGCTGCAAAATTTCACGATGGCTTTGGTTCACGGCTTTTCGATCAAATCGGCTAAATGTAGGTTTCCAGCTTTACTTTCCCACATTTGAAACAATTTTTCCTCAAGCGGCGCGGCCTGAATGACGGGTAGGGAAATCCGATCTCACTCATCGGAAACCTGTACTCATTACAATAGAAGCGATCGCACCCTCTTCGACCAAAATAGGGTCTGAGGTCTTCTGAGTAACCAGGAATTGACTATGACAACCATTCTGGAACAAGGCAACATCAGTATTCATACTGAGAATATTTTTCCGATCATCAAAAAGTGGCTCTACTCTGACCACGAGATTTTTATTCGAGAACTGGTATCAAACGCCGTGGATGCCATTCAAAAGCTCAAAATGGTGTCTAACTCGGATGATTTTTCGGGGGAAGTGGGCGAACCAGAAATTGTGATCGCGATCGACAAAGCCAATCAGTCTCTCTCGATTTCTGACAATGGGATTGGGATGACCGCCGATGAGGTAAAAAAATACATCAATCAGGTGGCTTTCTCTAGCGCTGAGGAGTTTGTTGAGAAATATAAGGCAACCAGCGATCAGCAAATTATTGGTCACTTTGGTCTGGGTTTTTACTCGTCGTTTATGGTGGCCAAACACGTCACGATCGACACCCTTTCATATCGGACTGGCGCGCAAGCAGTGAATTGGTCTTGTGATGGATCGACTGAATTTAAACTGTCAGATAGCGATCGTACAACGCGAGGTACAACAGTTACGCTAACGCTGCAAGACGAAGAACTGGAATATCTGGAGCCATACCGGATTCGTCAGCTAATTAAAACTTACTGCGACTTTATGCCCTTCTCGATCAAACTGATCGAGCCACCCACCGAAGGCGAAGAAGTCAAAGCTCCCGAACAGATCAACCGCCAAAAAGCCCCCTGGAAGGAGTCTCCGCGCAATCTCACCAAAGAAGATTATCTGGAGTTCTACCGCTATCTCTATCCGTTTCAGGAAGACCCTTTACTCTGGGTACATCTGAATACGGATCATCCATTTGTTGTGAATGGGATTCTCTACTTTCCCAAGCTCAAGCCCGATGTGGATGTGAGTAAAGGTCAGATCAAACTCTTCTGCAATCAGGTGTTTGTCAGCGACAACTGCGAAGAAGTTATTCCCAAATTTTTGCTGCCGCTGCGAGGCGTGATTGATAGTGCAGATATCCCGCTGAATGTGTCGCGCAGCTTTTTGCAGAACGATCGTACCGTCCGGCAAATTGCCAACTACATTGCCAAGAAAGTCGGCGATCGACTAAAAGAACTGTATCGCGACGATCGGGCAGAATACATTCGCTGCTGGCAAGACTTGGGAACGTTTGTCAAATTTGGCTCGATCAACGACGACAAATTCAAAAAACAGATCGAAGATATTCTGATCTACCGCACTACAGCGAATCTGAGCGACAATACGCCAAAGATCGAAGTGCAAACCGCCGAAGGAGACGCTTGGCAAGACTCATCTAACGCTGCAACGAATGTCGTAGATGGCAAATCTTACACCACACTCAAAGAATATCTAGAACGCAACAAAGAACGCCACGAGAATCGCGTTTTTTACTGCACCGATGAAGTCACACAAGCCACCTACATTCAACTGCACACCAGTCAAGGCTTAGAAGTGCTGTTCATGGATTCCTTTATCGACAGTCACTTTGTCGGGTTTCTAGAACGAGAATATTCTCACATCAAATTCTCACGAGTTGATGCCGAATTGGACGACACGCTGATTGACAAAGATCAGTCAGAAATTGTCGATCCGACGACCAATCAGACTCGCAGCGAACAGATCAAAGCGTTGTTCCAAAAAGCGCTCAACAAGCCCAAACTGATCATTCGGACGGAATCGCTCAAAGGTGACGACCCCGCCAGCACCCCGCCAGCAATGGTCTTGTTACCCGAACATCTGCGCCGAATGCAGGAGATGAATGCATTATTACAACAACAAGTGATGCAGTTTCCTGAAGATCACATTCTGCTGATCAATACCTCTCATCCAATGATTCAAAATGTGATCAATTTGAGTCAGGGTGCCATTACCACAACTGATGGTCAGTCTCCTTCTGCGGAGTTGGCAAATCTGATCTGTCACCATGTCTACGATCTGGCGTTGATGGCCCAAAAAGGCTTTGACGCAGATGGTATGAAGGCGTTTGTGGAGCGATCGAACCAGGTGTTAACCAAGCTCACGGGCCGCGCTTCCTAATTCCCAAATCTGTAGTCCGTAGTGATGTCATTCTCATTGCGGACTACCAGCATTGGCAGGAAACTGTGGTAAGAGTCGTAGAATAAGGCCTAGGGAAGGAAATGTAGCTATGAGCATTGTTGTTTCTGACGAAGTTTTAAGTGCAACACACATGACTGAAGCTGAAATGCGTCAGGAAATTGCAGTCATGCTCTTTCAAAAGGAAAAGCTCACGCTTGCTCAAGCCGCTCGGTTTGCAGGAATGCACCGCATTGCTTTTCAACACTTACTTGCCAGTCGTCACATCTCAGCCCATTACGATGTAGAAGATTTTGAGCAGGATATTAAAAACTTGCGGGAGATGGGTAGGTTGTGATCATTGTCAGTGACACGTCGCCCATCAACAATCTTGCAGCCATTAATCACCTTCATCTTTTGCATCGACTATATGGGACGGTTCTCATTCCTGAAGCTGTTTATAGAGAACTGACTGATCCCAGTTTTCCGGTTGCAGGTGCAACTGAAGTACAAACCTTTGATTGGATTCAAACTCGTGCTGTTAGCGATCGCACAGTTGTCGAAGCACTTAGCAATGAACTTGATGTTGGGGAAGCTGAGGCGGTTGCTCTGGCGGTTGAAGTTCAGGCTGATCAGGTGTTGATTGATGAACGCCGAGGGCGGTTGGTGGCGGCTAGACTCAATCTACGATACGTAGGAATCTTGGGCATTCTGGTTGAGGCCAAAGGTCAAGGTTTGATTGTTGAGGTGAGGCCATTGTTGGATGCTCTGATTAACCAAGCTGGGTTCTGGGTCGCTGAACCTTTGTACAATAGCGTTTTACGGCTTGTTGACGAAGATAAATTGTGATGACACTATTGGTGATTTTGCATCGCCTAATCTCTGAACCTCTATTTGTCTTGTGATGTCGTTGCATCCTGTACGTTTTGCTGAGTCGATGCCTGTTGAATCGTCCTCATCAATAGACGCAGCGCTTCATTGACTGCCGCAGCATCAGGAAACATAGCGGCTACATCAGGATCAAGTTGAACTGTGAGGGTCGATCGCTTACGTCCTTGACCCCGCGCTACAACAGGCATTTGGGTAAAGTCGTATTCGGGGCGCAGGTCATCATCCATTTCAGAGGTCTGACTCATAAGCTTTACGTTCTTGGCGGGTAAGTGGACGGGCACAAATCGGCTTAGATATGCGCTCAAGTAATCTTTAAGGCAATGCTGTAATCGTCACCAATCCGCCAGCGATGCTCTGAATCTTCAACTCATACCCTTCAAGCAAACCCATTCCAACCAATGGCTCGGTTTCTGACTCGTTGATTTCAATGGTTCTAACCTGCCCATCCCAAATTACAGAGGCTTCGTAGACATTAAACATGCATAGACTGCCATCACCCAAAATACCCTCTTGCTGCATATACCAAGTCATTTCTAAAGTGGTAATGACGATAGATGGCAAAGTTAGAAAACCTGTATATCCTGTGTCAATAACTGCTCTAATTCCTTGGCGTTGCTGATCTTTTCCAAGCACCGCCAATTGTACAATTGCCTCTCGATTTGCATTCACGCTTCCAATCATCATGTAGATACAGTAGGGCGAAACCCAAGGCGATGGACGGCACGATGTCCAATCCGAATTCCAAAGATTTGCGCGTCAGGGTAGCGTTTTAGCAGTTGCTTGGCAGCGGTCAGGCTATCGTCGCCGATCTCAAAGGCTCCGGTTTCGATATCGATCGCCACAATCTTTCCGTGGTTGCTCGCCTCGACTTGGGAACGCACCTGAGCTTCATAGATTTCATTCCCCCGTCGAGCGAACTCTTCTTTGCTATAGCGGGGTTGTCTACCTGTCATTAGCTTGACCTCATTTCAACCATGCCTCTATATTTTAGCTTCGATCGTTCTATCTGCGATCAGGTGCAGCGATCGCCCAGACTTTGATCAAGAACTTTCAACTACAGCCAGGTTGATTGGGTAAGGTGACGATCGTATTCAACGGTCTAACGCTCCCACTCAAGGAACGCAGATACCCTTGACAACTCACCAACTAATTCAAATAGAGATCTGATTCCAAGCCGCTAAAATTCGCTTGTATTCTTTGGAACCCGTATACTCCCTAATGCACATCAGGAGAGGCTGATTAGGACTAAGAACAAATGGAGCTAATTCAGATGAAAAACTTCTTTGATCTACTTTTATTAAAAATGTATATCTTGGAAGTTTGAAGCGATAAAAGTTAATTCCATCTTGTCTTTTCTTAATTGGGTTGTACATCATTTCACTGAAATCTCCTTCGTACTTGAAGAGGATTACTGAAAAATCATTTTCATCACCTGGATCTTCTGCCAAAATCATTCTCTTCAGCTTCTCCTCCCAAGAAGTGAGCTTGACTTGAGCAAAAAATTCATGGCTGGTGATAGCTGCTCGCCATAATATTGACATGAAAAAGAGCTTGAGTTGCTTGTAATCGAAGGAATCAACCTTATAAGCAGGTTTGCCAGCAGTGTCAGTAATATATTTCTCTGAATCTGGTGGACTTAGCAAAAATGTCTGCCCATATCTGTCCCAAGAACCTATCAGATTACCGTCGCACTCTCTACATAAAATAGATGAGTCATATATTCCACTTTGAAATTGCTTTGGTTTCTGTTTTGAACCAACTATGTACAGCCTTGGAACTTGATCGCTAGGAGGCTCACTACTGCTAGATTCTCGAATAGGCTCATACAACTTTCTAGGAATTATATGAGCCTTTATGAGTTGTTTCTCAAGTCCACAAAGCTGACAGATTAGCATTTCCCTTTAAAGTATCAATTCAGATGGGTTACAGGTAGACTCTCGTCACCTCTCTATCAAGGACTCAGCCGCGTAACAACTTGTTCGACTGAAAGTTTCAGGACAATTGACCCTGTTAATGCGACCGCCCCCAAGCTCTTCACATAGTATATGACTCCACTGAAATTACTCTGAATCCTTCCACATGACTTCAAAATTTTGTACGGAGTATCTGATTGTCAATCAATTGCAGAGACTGCCTCTCCCGCATCCAAAAGCCGCCGAAATTCTCTAACTTGAGCGCGATCGCAGCCAGATTTGTAATGGGCGATGTATTGCAGACGATCGTCACAACTCACCTTGCAGCGAAACGACTCCTCAGAGATCCGCTTAAAAGTTGGCCCAAACCCCGTTGAACAATGCCAACCAAATTTAAGATTTTTAGGATTCCAAAAAGCGAAAAATTTGTGTATCATACTCCGCAGTGGTGGAGGAGCGCCCCGAAGAACTGATGTACCAGATCAGAACTCCGAGGACTTCCATCCCTTGTTAAACACACTAACTCAGGAGGCGTTCATGATTGTACACCGTCAGCTTTGCTGTGGGGTTCTGAAAGGTTGGAATCAGGCCCCAAGCATCATTAGTCGCATAATGGCTCTCATGTTTTTGTTCTCTTTGTACTAATCCAGGGAGAACATATTTATATGGCAGTCAGGCTTATTTTTCCTGACTCGGTAGCGTTCACCAGTGAGTTGCACCTCTCGACAGGTAGACGTTATCGAGTTCAGGTTACTTTAGATTTGCAAGAGCGGTTTTTGATCGTTGCGTCTGGCATTCTGCCCGATATTGGCGATAGCATTCAAGAATTTGTGTCTCAACTCAGCGAGATCGTGTCTAATCAATTGGCCCTGCTCAAATGGGATGGCACCAGTGACTTGATGACTGAATATCAACTGATCCGCATTTTGCCCACCTATCGACTTCAGAGATCGTTTACTCGATTTGACATTGTGATGGATGATCCAGCCCTGATTTATGTGGAGGAACTCAACACCAGGACAACAATTCAACTGTAAAAATCGGCATTGCTGAACCACGGAATGAATTGCCCTAATGCGAAGGGGAACTAAATGTTCAAAGTCCCCCAATTTTGGGGGATTTAGGGGGCGGAAAAGTTGACACTTCCCACAGATTCATCCTTTCAATCAGCAATGCCTAAAAATCAACTCCAAAAAAGTCAGGCGTTACCAAATCAAAAGCGATTTAGTTCAATCTGGTAACGCCATTCTTAATCGCCTGCAAACCAAATCAACAAAATGAGTTCTTACTCACCGATCGATTAACTTTCACAACCCAGGAATCGAACGATTGTATTCAGCACTACCATAGATCATGCAGATCATGTCTTCAAACTGGAGTCAGGCGATCGCTCTCTTCTCCAACCTTCTTGCCGTCACCTGTCATGCATCACCCAGCCCCCAATGACGACCCCGATCGCTGGCCCACCTTTGCCGAACTGCTGACCCGACTACACCAAGAAGGAATTTTGATTCATCCTGACCAGTTGGCTGAGTTTTTGTTGGGGCATGGGCTACCCGTTGATTTGTGCTACGTCCCCGATCGCCTCAAACCCAAAGCCGAAAAAATCAATGCTCACTATCAAGGTGACATGGCCCGCCTCGAAGAAATGAACGACCCCTATTGGCATCCACTCATCATCCCCGACTAACCAAAGACGCTGAGATGCAGACTGGTTGACAGTTTCTCTAACAAAAACAACCCCGCTACTGAATTGCCCATCGGATCGATCGCCGGACTATAACAAGCAATTGCCCCTTGATGAGGCACGATCGCCAACAGGGCCCCACTGACTCCCGATTTGATGGGTAGCCCAATCTTCACTGCAAACTGAGCCGATGCTTCATACAGCCCACAGGTCAGCATCAAAGCATTGACGATTTGCTGATGAGACTGAGTGACGACCCCAGGCTGGGACAACAACAACCCCAAACGTGCCAAATCTTCGACCGTGCCAGACAGACAGCAAATATGGTTATAAGTGTCGAGAGCGACTTCTACCTGGTCTAATTTTCCGGCTTGAGTCAGCATTTTGGCGATCGCTCGATTCGATTCATTCGAGAGCGATCGCACCGATTCCAGCATTCTGCGATCCAACACGAGGTGACTGTTTGCAGAATGGTTGAGCCACTGACGCACCTGTTCGCAGCGAGAAAAGCCATCTCTGCCAGGGAGTCGAGCCGCCAAAGCGATCGCGCCACTGTTGAGCATGGGGTTGCGGGGATGACCTCGATCTTGGCTCAGTTGTGTCAACGAGTGAAACGGCTGATCAGATGGCTCCATGCCCACATATTTAAAGACCTCTTCGGCTCCTGATTGCTCCAGCAAAAACATCAGCACAAAGGGTTTGATCACACTCATCAAGGCAAATCGCTGTTTTTTTTCTCCGGCTGACCATTCTTGCCCTGCTCCCGCCAAAATCTTGACCGCCAGCACATTTGCATCGGTTTGAGCCAACAGCGGGATGTAATCTGGCAGTCGCCCCCACTGCGTCCGCACTCTAGCTTGATCGACCCATGTAGATAGTTCAGCCTGAGTTAGTGCATTCAGTCCCACTGAGAAATTTCTCAAGATTAGCCTTTGTTTTGAGCAGTTGGCTTTTGGCGGTCTGCGATCGACTAACTAACCAAATCGCCAGTTTTCAACGGCTACACTCTAAACTCATCTGTTTCGTCGGTGTAGTCGATCGGCAAAACCGCCATCAAGTTTTCGTTAGGTCGAGGAATGTAATGTGACGAAAGGAACAATTTGTCGCCTTCTTTGCAGGCTGTCATCTTTTTGGCTGCTGCGATGCCTGCCTCGACTGAGATCTTAACTTCAGAAACGTTTCCGCGAACAATAATTGTGATGTAAGCGCCGCTCACCTTTTCCATCTCGACCAGGGTAACACGGGCAGCTTTCACCATTACGTCCGCAACTGCCAGCGCTGGGGGCAATCCCCGCACTTCAACCATACCCACCGCATATGCCATGACAATTTCCCTTCCGATCGCATGATACCAAGAATCATTTTACGCAGCTTCTCAACCTTTTGGTCAAAAATGGCGCTTCTTCAACAGAGATGCCTTAAAAAAGCAGGGGAAAAGGTTCGAGGAGAGGCAAGGGTAGGCATGAAAAGTGGAGTCTACGGCATATTTAGCGAATCTGCGACTTCTTTTAAGTCTCCCTGCGTGGTTTGTACCAATTCTCTGTAAAGCTGCACGTTTTTTAAATCTTCCCTAATCCCTTGAATACCAAATTGAAAATAGACTGCGCCAGATAATTCCTCAAAGTCCCCCAGAATGCGGGATTTAGGGAGCGAGGATCTGTAGCCAGTAAACGTTGAGTTGAGATAAGAAGGAGGGAAAATAAAAGAGTCCGGTTCCCTTTTGTAAGGGGGCTAGAGGGATCTAATCTATGCAACTTTATGAGAATCGATATTTATTAAGAATGACAGCAAAGCGATCGAGAATTGTAAAATCTAGCGATCCTCTCCCCACTTTGTAAGCTTCCAGGGTCGTTTTGGAATTGTGATCGCACCCTAAAAAACACTCATCCCAGAAATCAACTCGCACAAAATGAAATCACTTAGTCAACTGCTAGAAGCATTAATTGCAGGACGATCGATCGCTTCGAGTCACCCGCAAGAAGTCGCGCCTCAGCTAGAAGCTCTAATACTGCAAGATAACATTCGCGCAAACGCATTTGGAATCACTAGAGAGAATGCTACAGAAACCACGCTCTTGAGAATTGAGTTGTTCCAAAAAGTCTATCCTGAATTTCTAGAGTTGTGCCAAAACAAACTTAAAATAACCAGTTTGGCGAATGAGACACTATGGAATTTATGGTTGCCGTTGGCAATACAAATCGCAGACTGGCGCAGAGCTAAATCGAATCCTCTAATTCAAGGATTTTTGGGCGGACAAGGAACCGGAAAGACTACACTTACAGAAATTCTAAAACTGATTCTAAAACACCTGGGATACCATGCTGTTAGTTTCTCGCTGGATGACTTATATCTGACCTACGACGATCGCCAACGTCTGCAAGCCCAAGATCCTCGCATCATTCACCGCGGGCCACCCGGCACTCACGACACCAAACTCGGCTTACAAATTCTCACTCAACTCAAGCAAGGTCAACCGACTCAGATTCCTCAGTTTGACAAATCACTCTGGCAGGGGGCAGGCGATCGCATTCATCCAAAACTCGTCTCAGCGGTTGACATTGTGCTCTTTGAAGGCTGGTTTGTAGGAGTGCGTTCTATTGAGGCGAGTGACTTTGAGACGGCACCCGATCCGATCGTCACAGCCAGCGACCGCACCTTTGCGCGAGATATGAACGATCGCCTTCACAACTACTTGCCGCTGTGGGAACACCTCGATCGCTTAATTGTGCTCTACGTTCCCGATTACCATTTGAGCAAAGCGTGGCGCAAAGAAGCCGAACACAAAATGATCGCTCAAGGTAAACCTGGACTGTCAGATGCCGAGATTGATGCCTTTGTGGAGTACTTTTGGCAGGCGTTGCATCCCCAATTGTTTATCAAACCTCTGGTCAGCCAGTCAGAATTCGTCGATTTGGTGATTGAAATTAACCCCGATCATTCACCCGGAGCCGTGCGGCGCATTGCATAGAGAACTCCAATCAAAATCGGCACGATCGCCACTCCCAGTCTCACGCTCCCACCGATCTCCCAACTAGAAAACGCATTAAAATACGCCATTCCCAGACAGCCAAACCAAAACAAAGCATCCCCTCTTTTTTGACGTTTAGAAGTCGCCATATTCATCAAAAAGTAGTGTGAGCCTGAAAAAGTAGTGTGAGCCTGACCACCAACGGCTAAATGAGTCCCGCAAAACCTTAAGATAACTCTAAAGTATCACCGGATCAGCGATCGTGAAAGCAATCACCCTTCTCGGTTCAACAGGTTCTATCGGCACACAAACGCTTGATATTGTCGCCCAAGCACCCGATCAGTTTCGTATCGTTGGCATGGCGGCCGGCCGCAACGTCGAACTCTTTGCCCAACAAATTCGCCAGTTTCGTCCTCAAATCGTCGCCATTTGTGATCAGGATAAATTATCAGACCTGCGCGAGGCGATCGCTGACCTCGATTCCCAACCCATCATTCTGGCAGGCGAATCGGGTGTTGTCGAAGTTGCCCAATATGGCGACTCAGAAGCGGTTGTTACGGGCATTGTTGGTTGTGCTGGGTTGTTGCCCACAATCGCCGCGATCAAAGCTGGAAAAGACATCGCCCTCGCCAACAAAGAAACCCTGATTGCAGGCGGGCCGGTCGTCTTGCCGCTGGTCAAAAAACACAACGTCAAACTGCTGCCCGCCGACTCAGAACATTCTGCAATCTTCCAGTGTTTGCAGGGCGTTCCTCAAGATGGACTAAAGAAGATTATTCTCACTGCGTCCGGTGGGTCGTTTCGCGATTGGGAAGTCGATCGCCTCTCTGAAGTCACCGTCGCCGACGCACTCAAGCACCCCAACTGGTCAATGGGTCGCAAAATTACCATCGACTCTGCCACCCTGATGAACAAAGGCTTGGAAGTCATTGAGGCGCATTACTTGTTCGGGTGGGACTACGACGACATCGAAATCGTCATCCATCCCCAAAGCATCATTCACTCGCTGATCGAATTGCAGGATACCTCCGTATTGGCGCAATTGGGCTGGGCTGATATGCGGTTGCCCCTCCTCTATGCATTGTCCTACCCCGATCGCATCCCCACTGGCTGGGAACGTCTCGATCTGGTCAAAGTCGGCAGTCTCACCTTCCGATCGCCCGATCACCAAAAATATCCCTGTATGAATCTGGCCTACGCCGCAGGTCGCGCTGGAGGCTGTTTACCCGCCGTTCTCAATGCCGCTAACGAACAAGCGGTCGCCCTCTTTTTAGATGAGAAAATTCGCTTCCTGGACATTCCTCGCCTGATCGAAGAGACCTGCGATCGCTACCAATCTCAAAACAAGTCAGACCCCAGCCTAGAAGACATCATCGCGGCTGACCAATGGGCCAGACAAGCCGTTTTAACGACCAGCCAATCATCAACTCAACGTGAATATTTCTTAGCCAAGCCATGAAACCCTGACACTTCAAGCTATCTTTCTGTGAAAGTTAAAAATAAAGTGCCATACTGATCTGCTGATTGGTGATTTTGAAATCATTCCTGAGATAGAGGTTTGTCTCTTGAATCTCTACTTGGGGCTACCGCTGAGATAGACCGTGATCACTGCGATAGCCAATTTTCAGCCGTTTATCCTTCAGACAGTCTCATGAACGATCGCTCCCACACAGAGAACGTTCGGAAAGTTCGCTTTCCATTTTGGGCGTACCTCAATCAACCGCTTTTTCACCCCAATCAGCCCTTTATTCTCAAACCATCCCGATTTCAGCGCTATCACCATGTTCAAGAACTAGAGCGATGCTGGCTCTTGTCTGAGTTCCATTTGCTCGAACATTGTTGGCGACAAAAGTACGACGATCGAAGCCTGTAATCGCTCAGGTAGAAAAATCGGCTCTTTGGGTGTTGCTAAATGCAGAATGACCAACGGCTACGGCTTCTACGTTCTGCATTCTGCACGCTCAATTTTGCAGTTTTCTACTCTCTCATCAAGCTAGAAGCGTTTGGCAAAAAGATATCGGTTGTTAAGGAACTGGCTGCAATACCCGATAGCGACATTAACAGTGAGCCATCTGGCTTAAATCGGATCAAAGTGCTGCTGGAGTTGAGTCCGGTTCCCTGTTCGATCGCCACCTCACTGAGTTGGATATCCGCAGGCAAACCGATGCGATCGATCCCTGCTTGAAAGTCCGTAACTTCGCTAAATCCACCCCGACACAGCCTGAAAACATCAGCACCGTCACCTCCCGTTAATTCGTTGTTACCAGTTCCGCCATCGAGAATATCGGCCCCTGTACCGCCCCAGAGAATATCGTCCCCTGCACCCCCGCGGAGAATGTCATCGCCGCCAAGTCCCTGTAAAGAGTCGTTTCCTTCCTGACCGTTGATTACATCATTAGAATCGTCAAAGCCTGTCACCTCGTTGTCCAAATTATTCAAGAAGGTTACTGAGTTGCGGTTAAAGATTTGAGTAATGATGGCATTCACATTCAGCACATCAAACGAGTCTTGAATGGAAGTTTCTCCATTAAATACAATGTTGCCCAACATGGTCGGCACATTGCTTTCTGTCAAGAAGTTGTCGAGATCTTCTAGCTCAAAGTTTTTGATCAGAATGCTTATATCTTGCACTCCTTCAAATGTCATGACCAGATCCTTCCCTTGCTGATTGAGGAGCAGGTTTTTGGCGATCAGTTGTGACCCCTGAAAATAGAGAGTGTCTACTTCTCGAACGATGTCTTCTGATGGAACTCTACTGGTGCCAACGCCGCCAAAATTTCTGATTTCATAGCTGCCTGTTGTCAGCGTAAAGGAGCGGGTTCCTCCAGCACCATCCAGGATTTGAGGAGGCGTGATCACAACTAGATCAGAGGGAACGATCGCGCCTGAAAGAACAATTAGATCTTCTGGAACTTGAGGGCTGGGATCGCGAGTCTCTATAGTAGTTGGAGTGGGACGATCGTTCGACGGTGTTGGATTGCTGATAGGATTGGTCGGTGAGATAGAATCCGGTCGATCAACTGGAAGAGAAGGCCCCCCTGCTAGTACGCGGAGCGTTTCTGTAAGCGCGTTAGTCCTCAAAAGCAGTGCATCGTCAAATGCCACAGTTGGGTTATTAAAATTGCTGCGGGTAAGCGTGAAAGAGGTGGGGATGGAAACAGACGGATCGCCCTTCAATTCAAAAAATTCAGGGGAGGCGCGATTAGGGAAACTGGTGCGCTGTCGTTCAGTGTTTCGTGCAGTTGTCAATGTACTCAAATTGTAGTTCTGCGCTGAAGAGGCAGGGATGGAAGCAGGCAATTGTTGTGTTGTCTCAGGTAAGGCATAGGAACGATCGTAATTTGTTGAAGCTTGAACAATTGTCACCAATCCAGAAAATTGAAAACTCCGAGTCACTAATTGGTTTAGTTTTTCAGATCCAGCCTGGCTAACTGAGTTGCTTCCAATGGTCGGTAAATCATCAGCAAGGTTAGTTTCTGAAGCAGTGGGGGCATGAAAGGCAGTCGCTTTTTTTGCGGGAATGGGTTCGATCGGTCTTGAACCAGATGACTTGCTGGAAACAGGCGTAGAAGCGTTTTCTTGAGAGGTTTTGGATTGCAACCAGCGACGCAGGATGGCTAATACAATGAACCGAGTTGCAGGATCAGGATGCTCTTCTGATTCAGCCGCTGGGTGTTGGGCAACCGTTGGGGTAGAAGCCTCCTCTGGCTGAAAGCACTGCTCCTCATTGAGTAAGTACAACTGGTTTTGTTGAATCAAATTGAGAAACTTAGCCACTTCCCAAATCTCTAACGTTTGTGCCGTGAGAAATCTTGAGTAGCGATCGGGGAAATGCGTTACCAAAATTATCTTCGAGCACGCGATCTCTGATGCAATCTCCAATGCATTCTCTACCTCAGTCTCGTAAAGCGTCACCTCGTCATCATGGCTCACTTGCTCAAAGATGTGACTTGGCAAAACATTAACGCCCCGTTCCTGCAAATTCTGAAGGATCTGGGGCGTACGACTCGGCTCAAAGCTGCTGAACAAATAACTCAGTGTTGCCGTCATTGCAATCACTCTGACACGTATTTCAGAATCAACTAACAGACGTTGAGTTTCTAAAATCAATTGCTCAGATTGTGTTCGATGACTTCTTACGAGATATGGTTTCTCTTCGGTGTAAAGATGGGCTAAAGTGTCACAGGCAAGAAGAATTGGCAGTGGTTTGTTACTCACTGATCGCTGCACCCCTGTTGATGAAAGAAGAGATCAGAACCCTCTGAACCCAAAAAACTATCAGACAGACAAAAAACACCAAAGGTCGAGTCAGGTACAGAAGCTCCCGATTCCAGAAACGGAAAATTTAGCGCTCTCAATTGAGGCAGCAAGGCAGCAATCAAAGCTAGGAGTGAATACAGTTCTGATTTTATTCTCTGGTAGTCTGCTTGTCACATAGCCTATCACAATGAAGTAAGTACCGAGGTACTATTACTCTCAAACTCTCGGAGCGCAGAATAGACTTGGGCGATCTCAGAAGAACTACTGAAGAGTGTAATATTTTTTGCCTCTACGAAAGGAATTGAGGTGTGACAGTTGTGACAGCATCTGAAACGCTGTATCAAATACACGTCTAAAAATTGTCTGAAACACAGAGAGATTGATGAGCGACTCCGCAAGATTCCTGTCAAATACTGTGCAGGTTAAGCAACTAGCACAATAGAACCTGTGTATCTTCATGAGTTTGGTGGGTTATTTACGAACTACATAATGTCCTGGTTTTTGCTCTTCTTTAACAAACGGCTTGGGCGCAGGTTGACCTGAATCGGTGATTTCAGCCTCTAATGTCCAGGTTTCGATCGCGTTGATAATGTCTGCCATCACTTCGGGGTTGGGTGCCTTTAAGTGCGATCGCACCGTCTCCAAACTGGGTAAAACTTGCTCTACCGCACCAAGAAACTTAATCGTGCCAACTGGGCCGCGATTTTTTAGGTAGGGTGTGATTTTCTCAAAAAAGCGCTCCATTAGTTCGGGCTGTTTTTCAAGCTGTTGCAGCAGTTCGGGCAATCTGGACTCTGGAGGAGCCTCACTCGCCGACTCGCCCAACGCTTTAATTGCGGCTTCCTCAAGCCAGGTATTAATACTTTTTCCTGCCTGTTTCGCCTGATGAGAAATGTCTCGATGAATCTCTGAGCTAGTGCGGAAGGGCAATTTTCCAGAAAAGGTCACAGGCTTCTCTGGCTCGATGTTCTCTTGTTCGCAAAACGTTAAATAGGTATCGATCGTTTTACGGAATTCTTGTTCAGCCTCTTCTACCGTTTTTCCCCCAAAGGGCAAGGAATCACGACTAATATTGGTCACTTTGCCACAGATTAGCCCTGCCTTTTCGTCTACCCAAAGGGATGCCGTGTAGTTCCGGTAAGTCAGCATGAATCTTACTCTTCTCCATTTTCCAGCTTGATCAAAAAGTCTCGAATATCAATTAGTTGACAATCTGTGACAGTTTCTTCTTGCGGTCGGCGAAAGAACAGGACAACCCGCCCGGAGCACATTACCACAACACAAATTCTGTCGTCGATGGGTCTTACTCTGATTTCCCTCAGAGCATTGAGTAAGTCAATCACACTCGACCAGGAGATACGGGGGGGTGGTGATTCTGTAAGGATAGATGTGAGGGTGTTTTGCTGCTCATTGGTAAGTTCACGAGGGTAGATGCACATTCAGATTCTTAGTGATCACAGGTTGGACTGACCTATAAATCTTGAGCAAACACTAAAAGCTGTCGCCATGCTGACAGGTTTCTGAGAGCAGGCGATTTCAGTATTACTCACGAGCCAGAAACCTCCTGACAGAAATTTTCTGACCAAGATTTTACTTCAGCATAACCTGAAGCTCCACATGAATACTAGAGCCTGGCTAAGGGATTTTACTGAGTTCGCAGTTAGCGTTCAGTAATTATCCAGAACCTGAAGCGATTGGTGCAAAAACTATCGGTTAGTCCAACCTTTGATGCACATTCGATGATGATATCACTCCGAAATATCATTGTCAACTATTTTAGTCCGTTTGTGAGTTTTGCAGTATCAGTTTTGATATCAAAAATATGGGCAGTATTGACATCATAAAATCTTTGATTTAGAGTTTTAGTGTGCCTCACTCGGCAACAGCAAGTACTCAAACTTTTCAAAAAGGGCTTAAATATGACCTGTTCTTCTGACTGCAATCCAAGCAATTGTCCCTTTGTCAGCGATCCTCAGCGCCCTAGACGCTATATCTGTCTCAAATGTGGGTTAGAGCGTGATATCGGAGATAGAGTTCGGCATAACCCTTTTCTGCTGTTTTTATTGATATTAATTTTAGCCGCTAATCTGGTATTAGTTCAGCGATCGTCTTTCTTCCAATCTACGCCTGCTCCCATCAAGTCACCCTCTCGGCAATCTCTGATACGCCCTTAATTAGAGAACGACTAGTATCAAATCCAAGACGGCGAACCTACTCTAGTCAGCGTTGTGGAACCAAAGTAGATCTTTAGGATTGGTAGTGCCTTACGGGTATCTCAAAGAGCAGGTGGCAGAAAGGTTCATCGAATTCGCGTTAAATCAATTCACTCAAACGGAGGCATCCTGTGTTGAAGCTCAAAAGCTGGTTCCAACAACTTCTCTCACCGCAAAGCAGTCCGTCGATCGTGACTTTCCGACCTGCCCAACTGTGTAATAGCTCATTTAGACCCAATCCGGAACAAGAGGCGATCGTCACTCAGACCATCTCACCTCGACGAGCCGGACAAATTGAATATCAAGGCTCTTGGTGGACGGCTCGCTGTTATGAAGAAGTGACCCTAGTACCAGGGGACATTGTTTACGTGATCGTTCGACAACATGTTCTGACACAGTATGTCATCCCTGATCCGTTCGCCCGACCTGTTAAAAATCTGCCAGAAACCTCTGCTAAAAATGCCTTTTGTACTCTGGTGTGCGAAGCAACTAATCAAAACAAGAAGCCATCATCTTGAAGGGCTTTCAGAGAGTTACTGCTACCAGAGCTTCTTCTGAAAACAAAGGTTTTGGGTTGAGTGTTCTTTATCGCGCATTGGTTGAAGCAATAGTCACAAGATGCAACAGCGCTTCCGACAGAAATGCAAAGTCAGAGGGCACCCTTTGTCATACAGTTGTCAACGCTAACTGTTTTGTCGCCAACGCTTGGCGAATTCGTCGATCGTCGCTTTAGGAACTTGCCCCTGTAGCCATTCGAGTGCCCGGTCTTGATGCGGGAGCGATCGGTAATTTTTGGCAACGCTGATCAAACTGATGCTGGGTGCGGGGGTTGGTGCTGGAGTTGGCGCAGGCGTTGGAGTCGGAGTCGGATTAGAGAGCAGGGCGGCCCAGGTTTCAGAACCCACTACACCAGTCGCGGGGAGTTTTCTAGACTGTTGAAAGGTGATCACAGTGGCTTTGGTGCGAGGGCCAAATGAACCGTCAGGCGTTCCGAGATTAAAGCCTTTAGCGTTGAGCAAGTTTTGCAGTTCTTTGACGACCTGACCTTTGCAGCCCACACTTAAGGGAATCTTGCCCTTAAGCAGCTTTTGTAGCCCATCTAAATCGCCGTTAAATTGATTGAGATCGACATTGCCATCGATGCCTTTGACGGTTCCGGATTCGGAGTATTGATGAAATACCCAGGATTTCCAGGCGCTTGGTACAAAGGGAGTGCGGGTGCCAAAGTTGGCGATCCAGAGCGGATAGGAGCTAAATCGAGTAGTGTTACCCAGCTTTTCTTCCCAGAAGACGGGGTAGGTATAGATGAGGGGTTTGCGTCCGGTGGCTGACTCGATCGCTGTGAGCCATTGAGCGGCGCGATTGATCACGGTAGCGGCATCCAGATTGTCTAAAATTTCTAAATCTAAAACGGGCGGTAAATCGGATGGCTCATATTTGCCTTTGATTTGTTGTAAAAAGTTGTTGGCCTGCACGATCGGATCTTTGCCTGCTCGAAAGAAGTGATAGGCACCGCGCACCAGTCCGACTGTTTTCATGCCAGCCCAATTTTTGGCAAATGAGGGATCACTGCTGCTTGCGCCCTCGGTTGCTTTCGCAAATCCATAAAAAACGCCCTGACTGGCCACCGTCGGCCAATCGATATCGCCTTGATAATATGAAACGTCAATTCCTTCTAAAGCCATGTTTGCCCCTTTATACTGCTTGTTTTAATCAATTCAATTGAACGGATCAGAATTCCAAATTTTAAACGCTAATTGCGATCGTGCGGCAAGAACGGGCTGGAGACA